>CAYFWA010000052.1:4684-11573 GCA_964346625.1 uncultured Myxococcales bacterium | reverse complement strand
GGCCGGCCCCGCAGGCGACTCCGGCCGGCCCCGCAGGCGACTCCGGCCGGCCCCTGACCCCACGCGGTCGTAGAAGATCCCTTGTCGGGCTTGGCCTTCATGGGCTACAGGGGGTAAAATGGCGGCGTTCAGCACATCGAGGACGAACAAGATGCACGACCATGATTTGCGCCTCCCTACCCTTCATCACGGCGGGACCCTCCGCACCCTGGTGGTTCTCTGCGCCGTGAGCCTGCTCGCGCTGGGAGCGGGCTGCTCGGACGACGACGGGGATTCGGGCAACAACAACCAGGCCAACCAGAACAACGCGAACACGAACCAGAACGACAACAACACGAACCAGAACAACAATAACAACACGTCGATCCCGCAGATCGTGGAGTGCCAGAACCCGGCGCTCACGCCGCCGGCCGACGGCACCTGCGCCGTGACCCCGGGCAGCGACCTGGTGGTGCTGCAGGGCACGGTGCTGGCGCCCACGTCCCTGCTGCGAAACGGGCAGGTGGTCTTCGATCGGGCCAGCGGCAACATCGTCTGCGTGGACTGTGACTGCTCGGCGGTGGACGGCTTCGGCGCGGCGACCCGGGTGGAGTGCGCCAATGGCGTGATTTCACCGGGCTTGATCAACATGCATGATCACCTGCGGTACGCGCACAACAGCCCGAAGGCCCACGGCACCGAGCGCTTCGAGCACCGCCACGACTGGCGCGAGGGCCTGCGCGGTCACCCGGAGATCAACTACCTCCCGGGCAACAGCGACGCCATCCTCTGGGGGGAGCTGCGGATGCTGATCGGCGGCACCACCAGCATCCAGGGGGCCTCTGGCGAGCCCGGCCTGGTCCGCAACCTCGAGAGCGACCTCGAGGGGCTGGCCACCAAGGCCGTGCACGACGAGACCTTCCCGCTCGACGACATCGACGGCACGCTGCGCAGCACGGACTGCAACTACGGCAACTATCCGGTGGAGGAGGGAGATATCGCCAATGATGACGCCTACATCCCCCACGTGTCCGAGGGCATCGACCACGAGGCCCGCAACGAGTTCCTGTGCACGTCGTATACCGACAACGGCGGTCACGACCTGCTGGAGCCGCAGACGGCCATCATCCACGCCGTGGGGCTCAAGGCCGAGGACGCCGAGGCCATCCGGGACGAGGGCGCCAAGGTGATCTGGTCCCCGCGCACCAACGTGGATCTGTACGGAAACACCGCTCCGGTGACCCTGTATCACACCCTGGGCGTGCCCGTCGCGGTGGGCACCGACTGGATCGTGAGCGGATCCCTGAACATGCTGCGGGAGCTGCGGTGCGTGGACGAGCTGAACCAGCGCAACTTCGGCGGTTACTTTTCCGACTATGAAATCTGGCGGATGGCCACGGGCATGGGGGGCGTCACGGCGCACATGTCCGAGCTCATCGGCTCGCTGACGGCCGGAAAGGTGGCCGACATCGCCGTGTTCGACGGCGTGGACAAGCCGGATTACCGGGCCATCATCGAGGGCGAGGTCACGGGCGTGGTGCTGGTGTTCCGCGGGGGCCTGCCCCTGTACGGCGACGCCACCCCCATGGAGGACCTGGGACAGGACGCGGCCGGCGGCTGCGAGTTGCTGGAGGTGTGCACGGTGCCCAAGCGCTTGTGCGCGGAGCAGGACACCGGCATGGATATCGCGCAGTTGGAGAGCGCGGTGGGGGGGACGCCCTACCAGCTCTTCGCCTGCGGGGATCCCCAGGACGAGCCGAGCTGCGTGCCCATGCGCCCGGGCGAGTACGACGGGGTGCCCACCAGCGATGACAACGACGGGGACGGCATCGCCAACGCCGAGGACAACTGCCCGGACGTGTTCAACCCCATCCGCCCCGTGGACATTCCCCCCGGGGGCACCGGGGCGCAGGGGGACTACGACGGAGACGGGGTGGGCGACGTGTGCGACCCTTGTCCGCTGCAGGCCGACGTGACCGACTGCGCCGCACCGGATCCGGACGATGTCGACGGCGATGGGATCCAGAACGGCCTGGACAACTGCCCGTTTACCGACAACCCGGGGCAGGCCGACCAGGACGGGGATTACCTGGGAGATGCCTGTGATCCCTGCCCGGATCAGGCCTACACCTGCCTGGTGACCATCATGCAGACCCAGAACCCCAATCACCCCAACGCGGTGTCCGAGGGCGCCGTGGTCACCACTACGGGCGTGGTCACGGCCATCGGGTCCAGCGGGTTCTGGATCCAGGACGCCAGCGCGGCCCAGTGGAGCGGCGTGTACGTGTACCTGGGCTCCGGATCCATCAGCGTGCAGGAGGGCCAGACCGTGGAGGTGACCGGCGAGGTGAGCGAGTACTATGATCTCACCGAGATCGTCAACGCCTCCTACCAGGTCACCAGCGCCACGCCGGCTCCTGTGACCCCGGTGGACGTCGCCATCGCGGACGTGGAAAACGGCGCCGCCACGGCCGAGGCCTACGAGAGCGTGCTGGTCAACATCCCCGGTGGGGCCACCTGCTCCAGCGCCAACCCCGACGGGACCAACGATTACAACGAGATGGAGCTAGAGGATTCCCAGGGGGACACCCTGCGGGTGGACGATTTTCTCTGGGACGGATACGTGGGCTCGCGCCAGGTGGGCACGGTCTACACCACGGTCCGCGGCATCATGCACTACAGCTTCTCCAACCGGAAGCTGCTGCCCCGGCGGGCCGAGGACCTGGTGGCGCAGTGAGGCCGGCCGCCGGCGGGGCGGCGGCGACGGGGTTGGGGTGGCGGTTAGGGTGGCGGGTCTGCGGGCTCGTGGGGCTCGTGGGGCTCGTCGCCTGCCCGGGTCAGCCCTCGCCCCGGGTGCATCCCACGCCGCCCGCGCGAGCCCGTCCCCCGGCGACCCGCACGCTGCTGATCCTGTCAATCAACGACTTCCACGGGCACCTGGCCCCCCACCGGGTGCGCACCTACGAGTCCCCCCGCCGCGTCGTCCGCGTCGGGGGCGCCGCGGCCCTGGTGGCCACCGTGGCCGAGATCCGCAAGCGGCGCCAGGGGGCGGTGCTGCTGCTGGACGCCGGCGACTTCATGCAGGGCAGCGTGCTGTCCAACTCCTTCGAAGGGGCGCCGGTGCAAGCGCTGTACCGGCGGCTTGGGGTGGACGCCGCCGCCATCGGCAACCACGAGTTCGACTTCGGGCCCCGTGGCCCCAAGGGCACCGGGGGCCCCGACCCGCTGGGCGCGCTCAAGGCCTGGGCGCGGGGGGCGCCGTTTCCGCTGCTCAGCGCGAACCTCACCCCGAGGCCCGGGGTCCGCCTCCGCTGGCCCGACAATGTCCGCGCCGCCACCTTGGTGCGCCGGGCCGGCGTGACCGTGGGGGTCATCGGCCTCACCACCCGGACCACCCCGGGCACCACCCACCCGGCCAACATTCGGGCGTTGCGCTTTGGTCCCCTGGCGCCGGCGGTGCGGACGTGGGCCCGGACGCTGCGCCGCCGGGGGGCCGAGGCCGTGGTGCTGCTGGCCCACGTGGGCGGCGCCTGTCCCCGCGTCCCAGCGGGCGACGCGCCGGCGGGTAGCTCGCCCTCCACGCCTCCCGCTCCGGACGGACGCGGCTGCGGCGGACCCATCGCGCGCCTGGTGCGGGCCCTGCCCCGGGGCACCGTGGACGCGGTGATCGCCGCCCACAGCCACCGCTGTATGTGGCACCGGATCCGCCGGGTGCCGGTGGTGCAGGCGGGCGCCCAGGGCATCGCCCTGGGGCGCGTCGAGCTTCGCGTGGGGCCCCGCGGCGTCTCGGCCCGGGCGCTGCCGCCCCGGCTGGTGTGCCACGACGTGTTCTCCGACGACGGCGGCTGCGAGGCCCACCTCCGCGTGGGCACGCCACGCGGGACGGTGGCGCCGAGCCCGCTGCTCGCGCGTCACGCGAGGGGCGTGGCCGACATCCGGCGGGTGCTGCAGGGCTACCGGCGGCGGCTGCGGCCGCGGCCCGACCAGGTGATCGCCCGGGCCGCGGCGCCCCTGCCGCATGTCCGGTACGCCCCCTCGCCCATGGGGCAGCTCGTGGCCGAGATCCTGCACCGGGCGGTGCCGGGCGCCGACGCCGCCCTGGTCAACGCCGGCGGGGTCCGCGCTGGCTTGCCGGCGGGCCCCATCACCCACCGCGACCTGTACCGGGTGTTCCCCTTCGACAACCAGCTCGCTTGGGCCGAGGTCACGGGCAGCGAGCTGCGGCGTCTGATGCAGGGGTACCTGGGGCGAGAGGGCGGCGGGCTGCTGCTGGTCTCGGGGCTGCGCTACCGGGTGCGCTGTGGCGATCCCAAAGCGCCCAAGCGGCTCGTGGCGGTCACCGACGCGCGGGGGCGCCCCTTGCGCGACGATCGGCGCTACCGGGTGGTGCTCAGCGACTTCCTGCTGCAGGGGGGCGACGGCTTCGCCGCGGTGCTGGCCCGGGTGCCGGCCTCGCACAAGAAGATCCTCGCCGGGCAGCTCGTGCGCGACGCCATCCGGAAGTACGTGCGAACGCGCGAGGGGCCGCTGCGCCCCCCGTCGGCCTCCCCGGTCACCGTGGAAAACGGCCCCTGCGCGCCGCGCCCGCGCCCGCGCACCCCCCGCCATCTCTGTCGCTGAAGCGCCTCAAAACCGGTATTCCAGCTCCAGCCGAGCCCAGTACTCCGGGCTGGGCTTGCGCAGCAGGGACGACTCGCGCTCGTCGAGGTAGTCGAGGACCTCGAAGCGGGCCTTGATGCGGAAGATGCGCTTGTACCAGTACTGGGCCTCCAGGTAGGCCCAGACCGACTGCTCGAGGTAGTCGTTGTGCTTCAGCCCCTCGAAGCGGTAGCGCACCCGGGCGCGCAGCCGGATGTTCTTGATGGGCTTGTACATGGCCAGAAACCAAAACGACGAGTCCATGCGGAAGGCGTCGTCGTAGCGGCTGCTGTGGTCGTCGGCGAAGCGGTGCTGATAAAACGCCGTGAGGGTGAGCTCCTTGAGGGGCTCGAAGCGCAGCCGCACCCCGAGGTCCACCTTCTCGCCCTGGCACTCGATGGGCTCGCCCTCGATGTCCTCCAGGCTCGACACCGCGTAGCAGTTGTCCCGCCCCGTGTCCGACAGGTCCTTGTCGCGGTACTCCACCCAGCCGCCGGGCTTGAACCAGGTGGCCACCTCGTAGTCCACCCGGGTCCGCAGGCGGAGCTGGTGGCGCCAGCCCTCCCCCGGCCCGGTCCACCAGTCCAGCAGGGTGCGCAGGTACACGTCCTGGAGCTTGCCGTAAAAGCGCGCCCGAAAGCCCAGCTCGTCGCGGGCCCGCAAGCCGTCGTACTCGTCGGCCGCGGCGATGGGGCGGGCGTAGGGGTTGGCGAAGTCCTTGTCGTAGTACCGCGCCGTGAGCTCCAGCTCCTGCTTCTTGGCCAGGGTGAACAGCGAGCGCAGGATGGCCGCCGGCCCGCCGCCGCCGGGCATGGAGTCGAAGCTGTGGGCCACCTCGCCGTAGAGGTCCAGCCAGTTGTAGCCGTAGGCGGCGTTGACGCCCACCGCGCCGAAGGGGCCGCCGTAGGGCCGCGTGGACCACTCCTGGAAGTCGAGGTCCATGCCCTCCACCAGCCAGTCCACGTCCGCGCCGTAGCCCGTGACGCCGACGTAGCTGCGGCGCGAAAAGAAGTAGGTCACGTTCCCGCCTCCCAGCAGCTCGTTGTACATGGCGGGCAGGGTGTGGAAGGAGAAACGGCTCGTGGGCGCCAGCCGGTCCGAGCGGATCCGGAAGACGTGGGGCGCCGCGCAGGCGGGGTCGGTGTCGTCGGTGGGGTCGGCGCACCGGCTGCGGTCGTAGAGCTCGTACTGGTAGATCTTGTGGGTCTGATACGAGAAGAACCCGTAGGCCTGCATCCAGTGCTTGTCGCCCACCTTGATCTTCTTGGCGCCGAGGGCCACGCCCCGCAGCCGCTGGGTCCACTTGTAGTCCGGGGAGTGGTACCGGTAGCGCCGCTCGCCGCCGCAGGGGCTCGCGTCCAGCTCGCCCTGGGCTTCGCGGCAGGTGCGGGTGACCTTCTGGTTGTAATACAGCGCGTCGTCCACCCGGATGCCGTTGGGGTTGTAGTGGGCGGTGTTGTCGAAGGTCAGCCGCTGGCCGAAGCCGACGCGGTAGGTGCCGGCCATCACGTGCCACTTCTTGGTCTCCCACTGCACGTGGAACTTCGGTACGTGGAAGCGCTCGGTGGGCGGCTCGGCGGCCAGGGACATGCGGTTGGGGTCGTACACGGGCTTGCTCAGCCAGTTCCGGGTGAGCACCATGGTCAACCCCACGTCCAGGTGCTTGAGGGTCTGCACGCGCGCCGACAGGTACATGGAGGGCACCACCTTGTCTCCCACCACGTAGGTGGTGCCGTACTTGAGCCGCCCGTGGGTGGTGAACAGGCTCACCTTCTCCTTGCGGACGACGAGGAAGGGCGCGATGGCCCCCAGCTTGCGGGCGCTCAGGGCCCCGGCCTTCACCAGCACCGCCGGGTCCAGGATCCGGCCGGCCTCCTTGCGGTAGGCCAGGATGGCTTCTACCTCGGTGTAGGTGAGGTTGGGCAGGGAGTACAGCGTCTCCCGGTCGGCGGTGTTGAGCTCCACGCCGTCCTCGAGCAGCTCGCGCAGGGTCTCGAAGGCCTGGTCCGAGATCTCCTGGTCGTTTTTGAGATCCAGCAGGTCCTCCTCGGTCTCGATGTCGACGAACATCCCGTAGTCGGCCGCTCGCGCCGGCCCCGGGGCCAGCGCGGTGAGCGCCAGCCCGAGCGCCGCGGCTCCCCACCACGCGCGTCCGCTCCCTGGGATGCTGCCGACGTTCATTCGCGAGCCCTTCACTGTCACGGTTCACCTCGGTCGCTCGGTCGCTCGGTCGCTCGGTCGCTCGGTCGCTCGGTCGCTCGGTCGCTCGGTC
>CAYFWA010000052.1:0-4584 GCA_964346625.1 uncultured Myxococcales bacterium | reverse complement strand
GCTCGGTGGCGGCGTTCCTGCGGCCCGTCGGCTCCCGGCAGCGGCCGCGTGCGCTCAATCGCAGGTCACCTCGGCGCACTGCCCCCACATGCCCACGCCGCCCTCGCGGGCCACGTACTCCAGGGACTCGAGCTCCTCCTTGCGATCCTCGCCGTTGGGGGAGATGTACAAAACACAAGCGTAGCCTCGCTCCACCAGCAGGGCGTTGATCTCCCGCCCCCCCACCTCCACGTAGGCCAGCAGCCGCCCATACCGGTCCTCGCACACCTGGTCGTAGGACAGGGACACGGCTCGATCCAGCAGGACCTGGCTGGTGAACGCCTTGGCCTCCTGCCCGAAGCAGTCGTCCGCGCCCCCCGTGGACTCCGGGGTGTCCACCATCAGCAGCCGCACGGTGTGGCCGGAGTCGAGCTCCACCGTGTCCCCGTCCACGATCCGGACCACCGTGGCCCGCGCGGGGCCGCAGCGCGGGGCCTCCTCGCAGCCGCTCCCCGCCGCCAGGAGCAGGGCCAGGGCGAGGGCCGCGCTCGCGCGAGCCCACCCGCGCGCCCCGGCCGGGCCGCGGAGCACTCGTCTGTCAACAAGCAAAGCCCGGTAGGACAAAGCCGGCTCCTACTGGCAGGTGGGGTTCGCGGAGCCCGGGGAGCCGAGGCCGCCCCCGCCGAAGGGCGCCGTGGCGTCACACCAGTTGGCCACGTCGTCGTTGGAGGTGGAGTCCAGGGCGTCGCTCGAAAGCGAGAAGGCCACCCCGGTGCTCGGCTCGCTGCCGTAGGCCACCTCGTCGAGGGTGGCGCCGCCGTGGACCACGTAGATCCCCTCGCTGGAGTTGTTCACCGCGAAGGGGAACTCGCCGTAGATGTCGGCTTCGGTGACCCCGCTGGCCACGGCCTGGGCCTGGTCTCGAGCGAACACGGCGTAGGTGCCCGGGGTCACGGTGATACACTCCCAGGCCTCCACCGTGAGCTCGCTCGACGAGGTGGTATCTCCCAGCACCAGGCCGTTCAGATCCGCGGCCTGGGCGAAGTAGACCTCCACCCACTCGCCGTCGCTGCCGTAGGGCGCCTCGGCGCCCACCAGGATCTCGGTGATCACCACGTCGCCGGCCTGCGGCGGGCTCACCTCCCGCACGGTGCCGAGCCCCTCGTCCCAGCACGGAATGAAGTCGCACGCGGTGTTGGCCTCCCCGGGGGTCCCGAGGTCCCCGGCGCTGTAAGGCATCACACCGGTGCACCAGTTGGCCGGGTCGTCGTTTTCCGCGGCCGAGAGGTGGTCCGGCGACAGGGCCAGGGACGCCCCGGTTTCGGTGGAGGCGTAGCTGACCTGGTCCAGTACCTCGTTTTCGTAGCTCACGAGGACGCTCTCGTTGGAGTTGTTCAGCGCGAAGCCGAACTCCCCCATGAGGTTGGGGATGCCGGAGGCGTCGGCGGCCGCGAGGTTGCGCGCGAACACCACGTAGCTGCCGGCCTCGACGTGGAGGCAGTCGTCGGCCTCGAGAGTGGTGTCGGTGGCGTCCGCGCTGTCGCCGAGCTGCAGGCCGTTGAGGTCGGCGGCCTGGGCGAAGTAGACCTCGAACCACTCGCCGTCCGAGTCCCCCAGGGTGTCCGGGTCGGCCATGATCTCGGTGATCACGACGTCCCCGGCCGCCGGCGGGACGATCTCCCGCTCGGTGCTTCCGTCCAAACACGTCCCCTCGGGCACCACCACCGGGCAGGCCTCGTTCTCGGCGCCGGGGCTGGCGAAAAAGTCCGTGTCGAAGGCCTCCTCGGACTCGCACCACGCCTCCAGGTCGTCGTTGCCCACCGCGTCCGGCACGTTGGCCCCGTCGTAGATCAGGGAGTGTCCGTCGCCTGCCTCCAGGTACACCACCTCGTCCACCAGGGTGTCGTCGCACTCGATGGCCAGCCTTCCGCCAGTGTTGGTGAGGGAGCCGAGATCGTCGCCGTAGGCGTAGTCCACGTGGGCGGGCTGGGCCACGGGCAGCACGCCGCCGAACACGTAGTACTCCCCGGCGCTCAGCAGGGTGCCCTTTTCGACGACGTGCTCCTTGCGCCCGGTGCCGTCGGTGCGCGAGTAGACCAGGGTCACCCCGCCGATATCCAGCGGGCCCGCGGTGTTGTTGTAGACCTCGAACCACTCCTTGCCGTCGTCGGCCCCGTCGGGGTTGGGCATCACCTCGGTGATCACCAGGTCCCCGGGCAATAGCGCCGCGGCGCAGCTCGGGCCGCCGTCGTCGTCGTCCGAGCAGCCGGCCAACATCCCCGACGACAGGCCGAGGGCGGCGACGCTGGCCACCGCCAGCAGCGCGCGGGGGCGAACAATGCAAGAAAGTAGGGAGCTCATCATGGCTATTCTCCTGCGGTCTTGGGTCGGGGATTGCTGGCGGAGTCGCCGGGCTGGGCGGAGTCGCCGGGCTGGGCGGAGTCGCCGGAGCCACCGGAGTCGCCGGGCTGGGCGGAGTCGCCCGAGCGCGGGCGGGGGGTGGCGCGGGGCCGGTCTCCCGGCCGCGGCCGCGCCGGGGCGCGCCGCTCGAATTTCATGGCGCCGAAGTGGGGCGCTTTGTCGTTGCCCTGGATCTGGCCGGGCAGGTTCACGACGATCTGCAGGACCTCGCGCTTGCGGTACTTGTTGTACCACTTGCTCACGCGGCCCCGGACCCGGACGAACCCGCCCTTGTAGCGGGCGATGCCCGAGGAGCCGAACACGTCCTTGTCGAAAAACACCAGGGGGAAGTCGCCGCCCCGCCGGCGCGACAGCATCACCTTGGTGGGGCCGCGGTCCCCCAGCTTGATGCGACCCACCGTGCCCAGCACCACCACCTCCTTGCCGAGGTGTTTTTCCAGCCGGCGCAGGGCGTCCCAGTTGGTGAGCACGATGTAGTTGTCCTTGCCCTGGGCGTCCTTTTCGAACTCCTGAATGAACTCGGCCCGGGCGTTCCACCACCGCAGGCGCACGTCGTAGTCCGGGTAGTGCTTCTTGTCTGGGTTCCAGATGCCGAGCTTCTTGCGCCGGGCCTCCTTCTGGGCCTGCACGAACTGGTCGTGGAAGCGGCGCGAGTAGCCGTACTTGGTGAAGTAGGGGCTCATGCCCGCCCGCACGCACTCGATGTTGTAGTTGGCCCACACGCCGTTTTTCTTGGCGAACACGTAGACCAGGTAGCGGTTGTAGCGCCCCCGGATCTCCTTGGGGTGATCCCGCTCCAGCCGCACGATTCGCACGCCGTCGAAGAACTTCTCGGCGAACCGCTTGGCGTCCATGCCCAGGGGGGTGGCGTACTTGGCGGGCTTTTTCCGGTCGCCCTGGATGGTCTTGACGTAGTTTTTCCACCCGGTCTCGAACAGGCGCTTTTCCCGGTCCCGCTTGAAGGTCTCCTCGGTGTCGATGGCCAGCAGCCGCAGCGTGGTGCGCAGCCCGTCCACCTTGACGGTGTCGCCGTCGATCACCGCCTGGGAGGCGAGGGTGAACTTGCCCAGCACCAGCCCGGTGGACTCGAGCTTCTTCAGGCTCTTTTGGAGCTGCGATTTCTGGTAGCGCCGGGTGCGCTTGGAGGCCGGCCCCGGGCAGCCGTGGCAGCCCAGCAGCCAGGCGGCTCCCAGCAGCAGCGCCGCGGCGCGGACCGCGCGGGGGGCGACATGGATCGCCGCCGGCCGTGCGGCGAGGTCTCGGTAATAATTTCGGAAGGATCGTCGCATGGTTTGTCGCATCTCGGGTCGTGTCTGCCCGGCTCGGGCGCGCCGCCGCTCGCGTCGCGTGCCCGGCCGGATCTCAGTTGCAGGGTCGGTTCGGCGCGCCCGGCGTGCCGGGGATCCCCGTCTCGTTGGGATCCTGGTTCACGTCGGCGTCGTCATTGCACCAGTTGGCCTCCTCGTCGTTGCTCTCGGCGGTCAGGGTCGCCCCGCCGTCGAAGGCCAAAGAGCCGGTCTCCGGCAGGTCCCGGAAGATCACCATGTCCACCAGCTCGTTGCACATGTACAGCTCCAGGATCCCGCCCGCCGGGTACAGGTCCGACTCGAAGTCGCTGGCGTAGCCATAGTCCACGTGGTCGGGCTCGGTGCCGGCGGGGAAGCGCCCCATCACGAAGAAGCCGCTGGCGTCCGCGGTCAGGCCCGGCTCCCGCACGGTGAGCCAGACCTCGTTGGAGCCGTCGAGCTGGGTGAGGCGCACCCGCAGGCCGGTCATCTCCACCGCGGCGTCGCCGGTGTTGTGGATCTCGATCCACTGGCCAAAGGTGTCCACCCCCGCCTGCTCGCCCCGGATCTCGCTGAAGACGAGCTGCCCCTCTGCAACCGGATCGCAGATGGGGTCGAGCATCTCGCGCTCGCAGCCCGTGAGGGCCACGGTCGCCAGCAGCGTCGCCAGCAGCGTCGCCAGCAGCGTCGCCAGCAGCGTCGCCAGCGGGACGCCCGACCGGCGGTGTACAGGCGGTGAGGGGGGACAGGGTCGGAGTCGGTCGTGGGTTCGCATGCGATCTCGGTGCGGTATGGTCAGGCCCCGATCACGAATTATCTGATCGTTCAGGCCGCCGATCCATCTCGGCTGGCTGCGTGAGCTCGCTTCGCTCGCGGGTCTGGACTGGATCATTCCAGC
>CAYFWA010000051.1:9567-18504 GCA_964346625.1 uncultured Myxococcales bacterium | reverse complement strand
AGAATTGATGGATCGGCGGCCGAATGCCGAAGTTATTCTTGCGCGAGCCCTTAGGGTGATCGCCACGGAGTCGCGCCGCCAGCGGTAGGGGGAGCGCTCCACCAGGTGACGGATCCGCTCGGCGAGCAGCAGGGCCCGGCCGGGAGCCAAGCCGTGGGCGATCACGGCAAACTCCTCGCCGCCGAAGCGTCCCACCACGTCCTCGGCCCGGGTGAGCGCCTGGAGCTGCAGGCCGATGAGCCGCAGCACGTGATCGCCCGCCAGGTGCCCGTACCGGTCGTTGATCTGCTTGAAGTGATCCAGGTCCTGCAGCAGCAGGGAGAGCTCGGTGCCGTGGCGCTTGGCGTAGGTGAACTCCTGCTCGCATCGCTCGAGCAGGTAGCGCTTGTTGAACAGCTCGGTGAGGGGATCGCGCAGCGCCGCGTCGAACAGATCCTGGCGGAAGCCCGCCTCCAAGTCGTCCTGCAGGGCGAATTTGAGCACCAGGGTGTCACCCAAACGGATCTGGTCGCCGTCGCGCAAGGGGACGGGGCCCGAGACCGGGGCCTGGTTGACGAAGGCCCCCGCCGCGCTGCCCAGATCCACCAGGAAGGCGTCCCGGTTGGGATCCACCTCCACGCGGCAGTGCACGGCCCCGAGCGACGAGTCCTTGAGCGCCACGTCCGCCTC
Organism: uncultured Myxococcales bacterium; assembly: GCA_964346625.1. GTDB lineage: Bacteria > Myxococcota_A > Polyangia > HGW-17 > JAJRWW01 > CAYFWA01. Next base: position 17,835 of record CAYFWA010000051.1, on the reverse strand, counting down.
GCCGTGCTGCCCGAGGGTGGTGGTCTGCTCGAGGGGGATCAGCCGCCCCGCGCTGGTCCCGGTCAACACGATGAGGTATGGGCGCCGCTCGGCCACCACGCTGGGATTCAGCGGCACCACGGGCACCTCGTCGGTGAGTCGTTTTTCGTCGAAGGGATCCATCATCGAGCCTACGGCGCTTCGGCGTGGCGTCTCCCCCCTTTATGTGGTGTCTGATTTGAGTTGGTCAAGTTACAGAATATTCTGAGTTGTCGATGGCTCGTACGGGGGTCCCCTGGGGCCTCTTGATTTTTATTTCATGATTACAGTTGACTATCCGTCATCCGCCGGCAGGAGGACCCGGAACGTGCTGCCCTCGCCGAGCTGGCTTTCCACCCAGATGGCCCCGTCGTGGGCCTCGGCCGCGCGTCGGCAGAAGGCGAGGCCGAGGCCGGTGCTGAACTTGTAGCCCGCCTGGCGGGACTTGAGCACGGCGAACTTGTCGAAGATCCGCTCGTGCTCGGAGGCGGGGATGCCGGGGCCGGTGTCTTGCACCGACAGCAGCAGGCAGGGCCGCTCGTGGCCGAGGCGCTCGCGGATCAGCGACGCGGCGGCCGGCTCCGCCCCCAGGGTGACGTGGCCGCCGGCGCCGGTGAATTTCACGGCGTTCATGCCCAGATTCTGCAGGATGCGCTGGACCAGGTTCTCGTCCAGCCGCGCCCGGGGAAGGTCCGCGGAGATCCGCGCCTCCACCTCCACCGAGGTGGGGCGGGCGATGACCCGGAGCTGCTCCACCACCCGCTCGGCCAGCGCCGCCAGATCACACTCGTGACAATCCACCACGAGGGCGCGGTTTTCCAGCCGCTGGAGCTGCAGCAGGCCGTCGATCATCACCAGCATCTCGTTGACCGAGCCCTGGGCGGCACGCACCCAGCGCCGGTGGCGGGGCGGGCGGTCCTCCTTGTCGGTGGCGCTGGAGGCGGCGGCAGCGGCCACCGCCGCGGAGGCGGTGGGGGGGCCGAGCTCGCGCACGAGCATGTCCAGGGTGGACTGCACCACCGACAGTGGGTTGCGCAGGTCGTGGACGAACATGCCGGACAGCTCGTCGCGGAGCCGCTCGATGCGCCGGAGGTTGCGCGCGTTGTCCACGATCTGGCCGAGCTGCTCGGCGATGGTCTCGATGAGCAGCCGATCCGCCTCGGTGAGCCCGCCCGGCTGCTCGTGCTCCAGATCCAGAAAACCGATGGTGCGCCCGCCCACGCGCAGGGGGCAGCACAGCTCGCAGCGCAGCGAGGAGTGGACGCTCACGTGGTTTTCGCGCTCCCGCACGTCCGAGACCAGCAGGCTCTCGCCGCGGGAGACCACCTCCCCGGTGACGCCCTCGCCGATCCGCTGGCAATGGCCCACCTGCAGGTCGGTGTCCCCGTCGGAAGACAGCGCGCGGAGCTCCACCCGATCGTCGTCGGTCAGCAGCCCGATGGCGACGAAGGAGACCCCGAGCCGCTCGCGGATGGCCTCCACCACCCGGGGCAACAGGGCGTCGAGATCGGAGGCGCCCGTGGCCACCCGCGCCAGCTCGTTGAGCAGCTCGAGCTGCGCTTGCCGGCGCCGGTTCTCCTGGAGCATGCGGGTGAGCTCGATGGCCTGCGCGATGGCGTGGGAGACCGCCTGCAAAAGCGCCACGTCCCGGGAGCGGAAGTTCCCGGGCGCGCGCGACTCCACGTCCAGCACGCCGATGACGCGGCCGCCGAGCTCCAGCGGCACCGCGACCTCGGAGCGCATGCGGGGCACCAGCTCCACGTAGCGGGGATCCTGCTCGGTGTCGTCGACCCGGATCACCTCCCGCTGCTGGGCGGCGCGTCCGACCAGCCCCTCCCCCAAGGTCTGGCTATAGCTGCCGTCCACCACCGTCCCGTCGCGGAGGTTTCCCCAGGTGTGCACGATGCGCTGGGAGTGCTCATCCAGCAGCGCGACCCCCACGTAGTCGGCGCTGGTCTCGGCGATGATCCGGCGATTGATGGCGTGGATCACCTCCTCGAGCTCGGCGCTCTGCAGCGCGAGCCGTCCAATCTCGTAGATGGTGTTCGCCAGCGCGAGCGCGGCGGGGTCCTCTGGGGCTTGGATCGAGTGAGGCATCGGACGTTCGGCAGAGCATACCGGAACGGAGAAATGTTGTAAATAAGCGACGAATTACGCGGCGTCGCGCTGGGCGCGGGCGCGCCAGATCAGCAGCCCCGGCAAGATGGTGAGGATGGCCGCCAGGATGAGGCAGATGCCCAGGGTGGCGAACTGGGCGATGGTGCGCAGCCCGCCGTGCTGGATGAAAAACAGGCCGGCGAAGCCGGCGGCGGTGGTCACCGCGGAGGCGACCACCGCCATGCCGGTGTGGCCCAGGGGAGCGCGGGCGTAGTCGGCCCCCAGGCGGCGGTAGCGGTGATACAGGTGCACCGAGCCGTCGATGCCGATGCCGAGGGCCGTGGGCACCACCAGCATGTTGTACACGCCCAGCTTGAGCCCGAGCCACTGCATCAGCCCCAGGGCCCAGCCGAAGCCGACGGCGAGCGTGACGAAGCACATCAGGGCGCCGGTGAGAGACAGCAGATCCAGCAGCAGCAGCAGCAACACCGCGATGCCCGCGTACAAAAACACCCGCCGGCCGTCCTGCTGCACGGTGGACACCACGTCGGCCACCACGAAGTTGGAGGAGGCGAGCCGCACGGGGCGCTCGCCCACCGGGATCTGCGCGTAGTCGTCGGCCATGCGCATCATGTCCCGGGCGTCGCGGAAGTGCAGGCCATGGTACAGAAAGCCCACGGCGCCCACCCGGGGCTTGCCGTCGGGGCCAGCCTTCTTCTCCGTGAGGGTGCGCCGGGCCCAGGCGGGCAGGTCGTCGGTGGTGAGGGGATCGTCGATGCGGGCGTAGCGCCGCAGCTCCTCGAGGTCCTCACGCAGGTCCTTGGGGGCGTCCAGCACGGGATCGGTGGAGCGCGTGGGGCGCAGGGTCTCGCGAATCTTCGCGATGTGCTCGAGCTTGGCGCTCTGGTGGGGCGGGATGAAGGTGGCCACGGTAACCAGATCCCGCACCCGGGGGGTGCAGTCCTTGACGCGCTTCGGCTGGCAGTCCGGCGAGGTGCGGACCTTGCAGTGCCGCCGGAGCTTGCGGTGATACACCATCCGCACCACCCGCGGATCGTCGAAGCCCATCTTCTCGCACCACTTCCCGGTGGGCTTCTTGCCGGCCAGGTACTGGTCGCAGCACCGCTGCTCGAGGCGCTGGCGTCGGGTCAGCTCCTCGTGGGCGGACCGCACGTGGGCGGGGCTGTCGCCCAGCAGCACCATGGGGGAGGTGCCCCGGCTGCCCTGCATGGCGCTGCCGTAGGAGATCCCGGTTTTGGCCACCCCCTTGCCGCGGAGCTTCTTGAAGTCGTACTCGAAGGCGATGCGCGGGGCCCGCCAGGCGAGCAGGGCCGTGGCCACCAGGGCCAGCGCTCCGGCCGCCAGCGCCAGGCGGCGGATCCGGCGCCGGGGCCACTGGCGCTCCCCGCGGTCCTGCACGGCGAAGCGCTCGCCGCGGATCCGGTTGAGCGCCGTCACCACGGGGGGCAACACGAGCAGGGCGGCCAGCAGGCACAGAAGCACGCCCCCGGCGGCGATGAGCCCGAACTCCTGGAAGGCGCGGAAGTGGGCGAGGGTCAAGGTGAGCAGCGCCGCCATGGTGGTGAGGGCGGCGGTGAACATGCCCGGCCCGGCCTCCATCACGGCTCGCTCGAGGCCGTCGGTTAGATCGGCGCCGCCCTGGCGCGCCGCGCGGTAGGCGGCGTACAGGTGGATGGCGAAGTCGATGCCCAGCCCGATGAGGATCGCCACGATGAAGGAGGTGATGATGTTCATGGTGCCAAAGGCCAGGGCCGCGAAGCCCGCCGCCCAGGTGATGCCGGTGAGCAGCGGCACCAGGACCACGATTACCGCCCGCACGCGCCGGAAAAACACCACCAACAACCCGAACACCATGACCAGGGACGCCACCGAGGCCGCCTGGATGTCCGACAGGGCCTGGTCGTACTCTTTGAAGCTGCGATAGGCGCCGGCCACCTTCGCCACCATCTCGGGGTGGTACCGGGCGGGGTCCAGCCGCTCGATGAGCCGCTGGCCCTTGACGAAGACCCGCCGCGAGAACTCTACGTCGTTGGTGCCCTTGTCGAGGCGCGCCAGGGCGACGGCCACGGTACCGCGGGGGTTGATCAGGGCGTCTTGCAGCTCCGGGTGCTTCTCGTACAGCGAGCCCTCGCGCTTGCCCTTGATCTGGCTGCGGTACTTGCGGGCCAGCGCCTTGAGCCGCTCGCGGTCCCGGGCGTCCTTTTTCTTTTGCTGCTCCTGGTACTCGTCGTCGAGCTCGATGAAGCCGGTGGCCTTGCGCTTGGCGCGCTTCTCGGCCCGCTCGATCACCCGCGCGAGCACCGTGGCCAGCTCCTTTAGATCCGCCTCGTCGGCGTACAGCAGGGCGTGGCGGCGAAACACCTCCGCGTCCCGGCGGTGCAGCACCCAGTCGGTCTCCTTCCACTGGGCGATGCGGGCCGCGGCGTCGCGCGCGAACCGATAATTGGCCACCGGATCCGGGCTCTTCACCGCGATGAGGTACAGGTCGCTGGAGCCCATGCGGCGCCGCGCCTCGCGCCGGGCCTCCACCGAGGGCGTCCCGTCGGGCAGCAGGGCGTCGAACCGCGGGTCCAGCCGCAGGTGGGTGGCGGCCGCCACCAGCGCACCGGCGGTGATCACCGCGAGGACCGCGAGGGCCAGCCAGGGCGTGCGCCCCACGTAGCGGGCGTAGCGGGCGAAGTAGCGCAGAAGGTACGGGGCGAGCTTGCTCATGCGGTCGGGTTCCCGTGGACGTGCAGGAGGTTGAAGGTATACCTCCTCGGGGCGCGCTGACAAGGCGCGCCAGGTCCGGTAAGCTGGGGCCATGCGGACGCACCGACTCCTGTGGCAGCGGGCCGTCCACCTGGCGACCCAGGCGCGCACGGCCTGGCTGCTGCGCACGGCCACGGAGCGCATGGAGGTGGAGGATTTCGAAGGCGCCCTGGATCTCTTCGAGCAGGTCATCGGGGTGGACGCTCCGCGAGAGACCCGGCTGCTGGCCTATCACGGCATGATCATTGCCCTGCTGCGGCTGGGCTTGTATCAGCAGGCCCTGGTGACCAGCGACGACACTGCGGTTTTGCTGCAGGCCTGGCCCCCCGAGGGCCACTCGGACGAGGTGCACACCGCGCGGGAGGCCATCGAGCAGGCTCGCGGCTTCGCCCAGTGGGCGTTGGCGCACCCCTCCCAGGCCGCGGCCCTGCGAGATCACGAGCTGGAGAGCCGGATGGATGGGCCCGAGGAGTCCCCCACGCCGCTGCCCCTGGGCCGCGCCACCGGCTGGCCCGCGCCGTTGCGGCTGCTCTACCGGCTCTCGGTGCAGACCCTGCTCACCGCCGGCTTGATGGTTCAGGCCACCGAGCGCGGCGAGCTGGCCCGAACGCTGCTCCGGGCGGCGGGCGAGGCCGCGCGCTACGATCGACGCCTGGAGCGGGACGTGTACTGGCACCTGTCGAGGCTCGACGAGCAGCTCGGACGCCCCGAGGAGGCGCAGGCCAGCCGCGATCGCTACGAGCAGCTCCACGATGAGGTCAGGCAGGTGCTGCGGCGGCTGCGTTGGACCAACTGATCCCGCCGGTCCACGCCGCGCCCGTGCGGGGAGGCTGGATGTTGCGGCGATTGCCTCGGCCAGCACCACGTCCACGCCGCGCCCGCGCGGGGAGGCTTCGACGTCATCAGTCACCACTACCTCACCGACCACCCGCCACCCGCGCCGCGCCCGCGCGGGGAGGCTTCGATGTCATCAGTCACCACTACCTCACCGACCCCCCGCGCCGCCCACCCGCGCCGCGCCCGCGCGGGGAGGCTTCGGTGGCGCTGCGAGGCTCTGCCGCTCTCGCCGGATCACGGCCGTCGAGTGATAAGCATCCGAGATTCATACAAAAAGCCACTGTTGAAGGGGCGGTGGAGTCTCCAGGCTGGCTGCTCTGGTCAAGGGCTGGAAAATGAAGTAGGATGCCTTCTTGTTCGGACTGGTCAGAGTCGAACGACCACGCTGCGCGTGAGAACCGGGCTCACAGGCTTCGGCTCCGCGCCGCTGCCCAGACGAAAAGAATTCGTTGGAGACTGGGCAGCAAGCGAGAGGCTCTCAGGAGTAAATTAGATGAGCGTTCGTAAGTGCTCTTCGTGCGGCCAAACGACCAAGGGCGAGGTACCGTTTTGCAGCAACTGCGGTGCGTTGTTTCCGGTGGGCAACGAGCAGGAGCTGATGCGCCAGGCCGTCGGCTACAGCTTCGACCTCAAGTGGGTGTTGCTAGGGGCGCTGGTGGCCGCGGTGTTGCAGTTCGGCCTGCTGGGGGTGCTCTGGTCTGTCTGGGGTGACAAGATCCTCGTGGGTGAGGAGGGGCGAAGCCTGCTGGAGGTGAACCTCAACAGCATCTCGCCCGGGTGGGGCCCGAACACGGGAAGCACGCGGGTCACGCTGCGCATCAAGCCCGACAACGAGGGCATCAACACCGCCACCAAGGTGGTGGGGGTCCAGTTCGGCGGCGTGAACGCCGAGCCCTTTCACATCCAGCACCTGCGAGAGGTGAAAAAGGATTGCAACGAGCACTGCGCCAATCAGGTGAAGGCCCAGAAGGCCTACCGCAAGTGCATGGAGGGCTGTGACGAAAAGGAGCTCGCGGAAGAGGAGAAGCGCCTCAGCGAGAAGCTCAAGCCGTGCTACGAGCTCGCTGACGAAAAGGAGAAGGGCGAGCTCAGCGACGAGAAGTACAACCAGCGCTTCAAGCGCCTCGAGTGCGCAAAGCACACGCAGGCGGCCAAGGCCTTCAACAAACGCAAGGCCCGCTGCGAGGAGATCTGCCCCCAGAAGAAGAAGTCCATGGAGGCCGAGGCGTCGCGCTGCAAGCTCTGCAAAAAGCAGTTGACCATGTACGAAAAGCGCGCGGCGGCCTGTAAAAAGGACATCACCCAGTGCTGGGCGTACAAGGACGATCGGGGGCGTCGGGAGCTGCCCAAGGCGCCCGACTACTCCAAGATCAGCGATCCCAAGAAGCGCCAGCAGGCCAAAAAGCAGTTCGAGAAGCGCCGCAAGGACACCAACGCCGCCAACAAACGCCGCAAGGAGCAGGAGCAGAAGCAGCTCCGCACGGTGATCAACGTCTACACGCCGAAGGTGCCGGGCAAGGTGGGGCTGGCGGACGTGGCCGTCACCTTCAAGTCCGGCGAGAAGCTGGTGAAGCACAATGGGTTTTACTTCGCCAAGCCGGATCGGGATAATCGACCCAACATCCAGAAGCCCAAGCGCAAGCTCCACGATCCCGTGCGCACCACCGGGTTCTGGATGTTGCTGGTGCTCTCCTGCTTGTTCTACCTGGTGGGGGGGTTCGCGGTGGGCCGGCTCTCCCCGGGCATCGGCACCAAGGAGCCGTTGATGGCCGCGCTGCTGGGCTGGTTGCTGTTCGAGGTGGCGCTGGTGATCATCGGGGCCGCCGGGACGGCGCAGCTCTTTACCATCTTCATCGGTCTGCCCGCGTTCATCGGCTGTGCCATCATCGGCGCGGTGCTCGCCGAGCGCTCCCTGGGCTACGGCTAGGCCCCCCGCTCCCCGGCTCCCCCCTCGGCCGCAGCCCCATGAATCTTCTCGGTCATCAGTGTCGCGAATGTGGACATCGCAACCCCCGGGAAGCGCGGTTCTGTCGGGTTTGCGGCGCGGCCACCCACCGGACGGCGGATCCGCAGCAGGAGGACCCGCGCTTCGACTGGCTCTGGATGGCGGGGGGGACGGCGATCATCTCCCTGGCGGCGCTGGGGTTTCTCTACGGCATCAACGAGGCGGTGGGCCGCGAGCTGGTCACCTGGTCCCTGAGCCGGCGGTTCTTTCTGCTGATCACCATCGTGGCCTTTTCGTTTTTCGTGGGCGGAATCCTGGTGGGCCGAATGTCGGCGGGGGTGACCCTCAAGGAGCCGGCTGCGGCCGGGTCGGTGGCGTGCCTGGTGGTGTTCTTCATCGCGAAGAACTACGTGTGGGCGGGGGATCAGGCCATCCGGCTGTTCGACGTGAAGGTGACCTACCTCGTGCTGATGCTTCCGGTGTGCGTGGGCCTCGCCTACGTGGGCGGATGGGTGGGCGAGAAGTGGCAGGGCACGATCTGAGTGGGCAGGGCAGGATCTGAGTGGGCAGGGCAGGATCTGAGTGGGCAGGGCAGGATC
>CAYFWA010000051.1:0-9467 GCA_964346625.1 uncultured Myxococcales bacterium | reverse complement strand
AGTGGGCAGGGCAGGATCTGAGTGGGCAGGGCAGGATCTGAGTGGGCAGGGCAGGGCAGCACCTGAGTGGGCAGGGCAGGATCTGATCTGAGTGGGCAGGGCAGGGCGGGCCACGGTCTACCCATGGACGGCTTGACTTTACCTGGCGAGTAGATACGTTTCGTCAGTGATGAACAACCCCCTGGCAAGGGATATCATGTCTGATACGAAAGATACCGATCTCATTGAAGAATTACCGGACAAACTCCCGATCCTTCCCCTGCGGAACTCGGTGCTGTTCCCCGGCTCCATCATCCCCATCGACGTCGGGCGAAAGAAATCCGTGCGGTTGGTGGAGGAGTCCATCGCCAAGGAGCGACCCATCATCGGGATCCTCACCCAGCGCGAGGCCCGGGTGGACGATCCCGGGGCCAAGGACATGTACGACGTGGGTTGCGCCGCGCGTATCCTCAAGGTGATCAAGCTCGCCAAGGACAACTTCAGCGTCATCTTGCAAGGTGTGGCCCGCTTCAAGGTGCAGACCATGGAGGATCTGGACCCCTACATCCACTCCACGGTGGAGTTCGTCCACGATCCCAAGTCCTCCGACGTGGAGTTGGACGCCCTGGTGCTCAATCTGCGGGACGTGGCCAAGCGCGTGATCAAGCTCATGCCGGAGCTGCCCAAGGAGGCCTCGGCGCTGGTGGACAGCGTCACCGACGCGGGCCAGCTCGCCGACCTGCTGACCTCGAACCTCGACGTGCCCGTGGAGGAGAAGCAGCAGGTGCTGGAGACCTACGACCTCAAGGCCCGCTTGCGCCTGGTGCTGACCTATCTGACTCGGCAGCTCGAGGTGCTCCAGGTGCGGGAGCGGATCAACTCCCAGGTCCAGGAGGAGATGGGGCGCAATCAGCGCGAGTACGTCCTGCGCCAGCAGCTCAAGGCCATCAAGGAGGAGCTCGGCGAGATGGACGACGCCTCCGGCGACCTGGAGGAGTTCAAGGAGAAGATCGAAGCCGCGAACATGTCCGAAGAGGCCTACAAGATGGCCATGAAGCAGTTCGAGCGGCTCAAGGTGATGCAGCCGGCCTCCTCGGAGTACACCGTCACCCGCACGTACCTCGAGTGGCTGGTGGAGCTCCCCTGGGACGTGGGCACCGACGATGTCATCGACATCGACGAAGTCCGGAAAATCCTCGACGAGGACCACTACGACCTGGAGAAAATCAAAAAGCGCATCGTGGAGTACATGGCGGTGCGCAAGCTCAAGGCCGACAAGAAGGGTCCCATCCTCTGTCTGGTGGGTCCCCCCGGCGTGGGCAAGACCTCCCTGGGCAAGTCCGTGGCCCGGGCCATCGGACGGAGCTTCTGGCGGGTGTCGCTGGGCGGGGTGCGGGACGAGGCGGAGATCCGGGGACACCGGCGCACCTACGTGGGCTCGCTGCCCGGACGGGTCATCCAGGGCATGAAGAAGGTGGGCGTGAACAATCCCGTGTTCATGCTGGACGAGATCGACAAGCTGGGCCACGACTTTCGCGGGGATCCCGCCTCGGCGCTACTCGAGGTCCTGGATCCCGAGCAGAACGACAGCTTCTCGGACCACTACCTCGAGGTCGCCTTCGATCTTTCGACGGTGATGTTCATCGCCACCGCCAACATCATGGACACCGTGCCGCCGGCCCTCAAGGATCGGCTCGAGGTGTTGGAGCTGCCCGGCTACACCCGCAACGAGAAGCTGATGATCGCCAAGCAGTTCCTCGTGCCGCGCCAGATCAAGGAGCACGGGCTGTCCGAGGACAACATCGAGTTCACCGACGACGGGCTGTATCTGCTCATCGACTCCTACACGCGGGAGGCGGGGGTCCGCAACTGCGAGCGCGAGATCGCCAACATCTGCCGCGGCGTGGCCGTGACGGTGGCGGAGGAGACCGCCGAGGGCAAGCGGGTGGTGGACGAGGAGGTGGTGCGCGAGTTCCTCGGCGCGCCGAAGTACATCCCCGAGGTGGCCGAGCGCACCGACGAGAACGGGGTGGCCACCGGGCTCGCCTGGACGCCGGTGGGGGGCGACATCATCTTCGTGGAAGCCTCCCGCATGCCCGGCAAGGGGAACCTGGTGATGACCGGGCAACTCGGCGACGTGATGAAGGAGAGCGCCCAGGCGGCCCTGTCCTATCTCCGTTCGCGCACCCAGACCTTCGAGATCGATGAGAACTTCCTCGAAAGCAAGGACATCCACCTGCACATCCCGGCGGGGGCCATTCCCAAGGACGGCCCATCCGCTGGCGTGACCATGTTCGCCGCCCTCGCCTCCCTGCTCACGGGTCGCAAGGTGCGCCACGACGTGGCCATGACCGGGGAGATCACGCTGCGCGGCTCCGTGCTCCCGGTGGGGGGCATCAAGGAGAAGGCCCTGGCGGCGCACCGGGCGGGGATCAAGCGCATGGTGCTGCCCGAGCGCAACAAAAAGGACATCGACGAAATCCCCGAGGAGGCCAAGGACGAGCTGGAGCTCATGTTCGTCAAGCGGATGGATGAGCTGCTGCCCCTGGTGCTCGAAACCGCGGAGGAGGCCGCCGCCTCCGCTTGAGCGCGGCCCGCTCTGCCGCCCCGCCGCGGCTCCCCGGATTCCCCGCTCCCGCGAGCCCACGACAGCTCTCCTAGCCCAAGACGATCTCCGGTCCGACCGCCTGCGCCTCCCATGGCCTCCCCCCCCTCCGGTACCCGCGAGCCCGACCAGATCCTCATCAAGGGCGCCCGCGAGCACAACCTGTGCATCGAGGAGCTGCGGCTGCCCAAGCGGCAGTACATCGTGTTCACCGGCGTCTCCGGCAGCGGCAAGTCCTCCCTGGCCTTCGACACCATCTTCGCCGAGGGGCAGCGGCGCTACGTGGAGTCGCTCTCTGCCTACGCCCGGCAGTTTCTCGGGCAGATGGACAAGCCCCGCTACGACCACATCCGGGGGCTCTCGCCCACCGTCGCCATCGAGCAGAAGGCGGCTTCGGGCAACCCGCGCTCCACGGTGGGGACCATCACCGAGATCGCCGACTACCTGCGGGTCTACTTCGCGCGGCTCGGGCAGCAGCACTGTCATGGGTGTGGCCAGCCGGTGCACGCGCGCTCCGCCGACGAGATCGTGGACGCCCTGGTGCGGCGCTACGCCGGCGAGGCGATTCTGCTGCTGGCGCCGGTGATCACCCGCCGCAAGGGGCAGCACCGGGAGGTGCTGGCCGGGCTGCAGCGGCAGGGGTTCGTGCGGGCGCGCGTCGACGGCGAGGTGGTGCGGCTGGAGTCCCCGCCTCGCCTCGCCCCGCGGGTCAAGCACACCGTGGAGCTGGTGGTGGACCGGCTCACCGTGCAGCCGAAACACGCCCGGCTGTCCGACTCGGTGGAGGTGGCCCTGCGGGAGGGCCGGGGGACCTTGGTGGTGGCCCCCGCCCGGGAGGGCGCCTTCGCCGAGGCGGCGCTGTCGGAGCGCCGCTACTGCGCCCGCTGCAACCTGAGCTTCCCCGAGCTCACACCGCAGCTCTTCTCCTTCAACACACCGGCGGGGATGTGCTCGGCGTGCAACGGGCTGGGGCGCCGGCTGCAGATCGATGCGGCGCTGGTGGTGCCCGACCCCACGCTGTCCCTGCGGCAGGGCGCGGTGGAGCCGTGGGCCGGGGTCATGGCCCGGGAGAGCGGCTGGACCTACCAGATCGTCGAGGCCCTCGGGGCGCGCTACGGCATCGATCTGGACCGGCCGTGGCGGCGGCTGCCCAAGCGCCACCGGGACCTGATTCTGCATGGAACCGGCGACGAGCGGCTGCGTGTGTCCTTCGAGCACCAGCGCGGGGCGGTGGACTGGCAGATGCACTTCGATGGGGTGGTGCCCACCCTCCGGCGGCGCTACCACCAGACCCAGTCCGAGCAGATGCGCGAGAAGTACCTGCGCTACTTCGCCGAGGGGAGCTGCGACACTTGCCAGGGCAGCCGGCTGCGGCCCGAGGCCCGCGCGGTGCGGGTGGCCGGGACCCCGCTGCCCACCCTCACGGGGGCCACCATCGCGGAGGCGGTGCGCTTTTTCGACGAGGTGCGCGTCGAGGGGGCCAAGGCCGAGGTGGCGGCGGAGTTGGGGGGCGAGATCCGGTCGCGGCTCGGGTTCCTGCTCGACGTCGGGTTGGACTATCTCACGCTGGACCGCAGCGGGCCGTCGCTGTCGGCCGGCGAGGCCCAGCGGCTGCGGCTCGCCAGCCAGCTCGGCGCGGAGCTGTCCGGCGTGCTCTACGTGCTCGACGAGCCCACCATCGGGTTGCACCACCGCGACTGCGCGCGCCTGGTGGACGCCCTGCTGCGCCTGCGGGACCTCGGCAACACGGTGCTCTCGGTGGAGCACGATCGGGAGTCCATCGAGCGGGCGGATCACGTGGTGGATTTTGGCCCGGGCGCCGGACGGCTCGGGGGCCAGGTGGTCTACCAGGGCAGCGTGGCCGGGTGTCGGCGTAGCCGCGCGTCGCTCACCGGGCAGTACCTCAGCGGTCGGCGGGCCATCGAGGTGCCCGCACGGCGCCGGACGCCCCAGGGGCACGTCAGCCTGGAGGGCGCCACCCGTCACAACCTGCGGGACCTGGACGTTGGCTTCCCCACCGGCGTGCTCTGCGTGGTGACCGGGGTGTCCGGGGCCGGCAAGTCCACCCTGATCAACGGGATCCTCTACCCGGCGCTGCGGCGCCACCTGCTACGCGACGGCACCCCGGTCACGGGGCTGCGGCGGATCCGCGGCCTGGACGCCCTCGACAAGGTGATCCGCATCGACCAGCAGCCCATCGGGCGCACCCCGCGCTCGAACCCCGCCACCTACACCAAGGCCTTCGACGACATCCGGCGGATCTTCGCCGCCACCCCCGAGGCCCGGGCCTTTGGCTTTGCGCCCGGCCGCTTCTCCTTCAACGTCCGCGGCGGGCGGTGCGAGGCCTGCCAGGGCGCCGGGGTGGTGAAGGTGGAGATGCACTTTCTGGCCGACGTGTACGTGCCCTGCTCCATCTGCCAGGGGCGCCGATTCAACGACGCCACCCTGCGGGTGCGCTACAAGGATCTGACCATCCACGACGTGCTCGACTGCTCGGTGGCCCAGGCCCGGGAGGTGTTCACCCACCACCGCAAGCTCGCGCGCACCCTGCAGACCCTGCAGGACGTGGGGCTCGACTACCTCAAGCTCGGCCAGCCCGCCACCACCCTGTCCGGCGGTGAGGCCCAGCGGGTGAAGCTGTCGCGGGAGCTGGCCAAGCGCGACACCGGTCGGACCCTCTACCTGCTGGACGAGCCCACCACGGGTTTGCACTTCGAGGACATCCGGCGGCTGCTCGACGTGCTGCACCGCCTGGTGGAGGCGGGCAACACGGTGGTGATCATCGAGCACAACCTCGACGTCATCAAGTGCGCCGACGTCGTCCTCGATCTGGGCCCCGAGGGGGGCGCCGGCGGCGGCACCCTGGTGGCCGCGGGCCCCCCGGAGCAGGTGGCGCAGGTGGCAGCCTCCCACACGGGCCGGGCGCTGGCCGCGGTGCTGCAGGGGCATTCCGACCCAGCCAGCAACCCGTCCGCCGCGACCTCGCAGACCGCGGCGAGGCGTTCCACCCGGTCGAAGAAGGTGACAAAGAAAGAGGTTGCGAAGAAAAAAATGACGGCCGAGACGAAGTCGGCCAAGAAGAAGTCGGCCAAGAAGAAGTCGGCCGAGACGAAGACGGCCGAGACGAAGACGGCCGAGACGAAGACGGCCGAGACGAAGACGGCCGAGAAGAAGTCGGCCAAGAAGAAGTCGGCCAAGAAGAAGTCGGCCAAGAAGAAGTCGGCCAAGAAGAAGGGCCGGTGAGCGTGCCGGCCAATCATACCGCTGCGCTTGACCGCGGCAGGGCTCGCGTCAGAGGATGGGGCTGCATGCGCACCGGGGTTTCCCACAGCCACCGCCGTGTCCCTGTCGTCCCGATCTTCGCCTTGGCCCTGATCGCGGGCCCGGCGGCCGGGTGCGACTTGGAGGACGTGCGGTTTGGCCGCAAGCCCGCCGAGAAATCCCCCACGCCGGATGGCGGGCTGGGCGCCGACCAATACGAGCTCGACCTGGGGCTGCTCGGGGATCGCCGTCACCGGGTGGTGGCGGCGGTGAAGGGGCGCGACGTGCGGCAGGATCTTCCGCCCCGTTCGGTGCGCCTCGAGCCGGGGCAGCGGGTCTTCGCCGTGGTCCCGGTGGGTCGGGACTGGAAGCGCGTGGGGTGGCGGGCCGCGCGGGTGGAGTCGGTGGATCCCCGGGATCGCTTCACCGTGCGCCTCGAGGAGGGCCGGCTGTTCGACGGGGTGCCCAGCGCCATGCTGATCGAGAGCTCGAGCAAGCCCCTGGCGGCCGGGGCGGTGGTGCGGGTCCACGTGGGCCGCGGGCTGCCCTTCGGTCTCCTGCGCGCGCGCGGCGCCCAGGGGGGGGCCAAGCGCGGTACCCGACGCGTCACCGTGGCCACCACCTGGCTCGGGGCGGCTCGCGAGGTCCAGGCGCGCCGCCGGGAGGTGCTGGCCGTGCGCTCCGGGCTCCGCCCGGCCGGTCCGGTGGTCTACGAGATCGGCGAGAGCCACCGGCTGGGCTCCCTCGTCGCCACGTCGCGCAAGCACCGCTGGGTGCTGGGCGCCGAGGGCGTGGTGCACCTTCTGCCCTGGACCCGCGTCAAGCCCATCCGCTTCGGTCGCCGCTACCAGCCCGGCGATCAGGTCCGCGCCGCCCTCCCGGTTTCGCTGCGCCTGGTGTCGGTGATCCGGGCCCTGGACGGCGGCGTCCGCTACGAGGTGGGCTGGGCTCAGACCAAGCGCCAGGAGGTCTCCTTCGCCCGCCTGGCCCCCCCCTGAGCGCTCAGCCGGCGGGATCGGCGCTGGCCATCACCACGCAGTTGCGTCCGCGGTACTTGGCCTGAAACAGGGCGTCGTCAGCGCGCTGGAGCAGGGTGTCGATGGTCTGCCCGTCCTCGGGATACACCGCCACGCCGAAGCTCGCAGTGACGCGGAAGGTCTCGTGTTCCAGGCGCACCTCGGTGCTCGACAGGTGACGCCGGACCCGCTCGGCGCACTCCAGGGCGCCCTCGCGATCGGTGTCGGGCAGCAGGATCACGAACTCGTCGCCGCCGAAGCGAAAGGGCAGATCCACCGCGCGCACGGAGTGGCCGATGGCCTCGCCCATCTGCTCCAGGGCGGCCGAGCCGGCGCGGTGCCCGTAGCCGGAGTTGATCTGCTTGAGGTGATCGAAGTCCATGAACACCAGCGACAGGGGCTGGTCGAACCGCTCGGCCCGCGACAGCTCCCGGCGCACCACGTCCTCGTAGTGGCGGCGGTTGTAAAGCCCCGTCAGCCCGTCGCGGATGGTCTGGTCGTGCAGGAGCTTGGCCTCGCGCCGGGCGGCCTTGAGCAGGTAGCGCTGGATCTCCACCACCTGCTGACCGATCTTCACGTGCTCAACGGTGATCTCGAGGCAGCGCGCCCGCAGCGCCGCGGGCCAGGCCGGATCCAGCAGGCCGTCGATCCCCTCGAGCCGCAGCCGTTTTACCAGGTCCGGCCCCTCGGGGGGGGCGGCCAGCATCGCGGGGATGGGCCGCACGCCTCGGGCCTCCTTCATGGCCGCGAGCAGGCGGCGCAGCTCGATCGCGGGCGTGTCGGCGAACACCACCACCTCGGACTCGTTGGCGCCGGCCGCCAGGTCGGCGCCAGGGGGCAACACGCGGGCCATGAACCCGGGCAGGTCCCAGGCGTCCAGCGCCGCCGGATCCGCGCTGATCAGCAACAAGCGCGGCATGGATGCGAGCGCGCGGGCCACCGGCGCGCGCCGCGGCCGGTGGGGCAAAAACGAGGGATCGCGTCGAGGAACCGAATCAACGAGGACCTCCAGGTCTGGGTGGCGTCCGTCCGGACCCACGAGGATCAACGACGAGGATGCTGAGCGCGCAGAATAGCACCGTCGGAGGCGGCTGACCATCCGGCGCGGGACCGACCTCACGGTGATCGGTCGTGGGGACCGACCAGCCTTGATCCGAGAAGCGGAGGCCACAGAGGCCACAGAGGCAGGGACTCGGCACCGGTCACGCCATCTGCTATCTTCACGTTCAGGGGGGATGGGGCATCCCCCCTCGCCCCGAAAAAGCGCGGTTTTTCGGGGCTCACCTCCAATCATCCGCGCTTCGGGTCGCTGCAGGGGAAACACCGGATCGGAGGGCAAAGGGCTTTCGGTCCTTCGTGATACTTGAACGGTTACCTGCTATCTTGACCCGCGGTGAACGCGTGGAGGTCGCCATGAAGGACAATCTCACCGTGGCCGTGCTCGGCGCCACCGGGCGCGTGGGCCGCGAGATGCTGGCCATTTTAAAGGAGCGGGCGTTTCCCTGCGCCCGGCTGCGCCCCCTCGCCTCGGCGCGCTCGGTGGGTCAGCGCCTGCCCTTTGGCGGGGCTTCGGTGCCGGTGGAGGACGTGGCGCAGGCCGCGCTCGAGGGCATCGACGTGGCGCTCTTCTCGGCGGGGGCCGCGGCGTCGCGACAGTGGGCGCCCCGCTTCGTGGAGGCCGGGGCGCTGGTGGTGGACAACTCCAGCGCCTGGCGCATGGATCCCCAGGTGCCCCTGGTGGTGCCGGAGGTCAACATGGACGCGGTGGAGGACGACCAGCGTCTCATCGCCAACCCCAACTGCTCCACCATCCAGCTCGTGCTGGTGCTCGATGGCCTGGATCGGCACTACGGGCTGCGGCGAGTGGTGCTGTCCACCTATCAGGCCGTCTCCGGGGCGGGCGAAAAAGGGGTGCGGGAGTACTGCGCGCAGCGGGATCACGGCAGCGCGGAGGCCCCGGCCATGGGGCGGGTGGTGCACGAGAACGTGGTGCCCTGGATCGGCACCCCGGGCGAGGACGGCTACACCGACGAGGAGCTCAAGGCGCGCAACGAGTCGCGCAAGATCCTGCGGCGCCCCGAGCTGGCGGTGAGCTGCACCTGTGTTCGGGTGCCGGTGGTAAACGGCCACAGCGAGTCGGTGAGCGTCACCCTCGAGAAGGACACCACGGTGGAGGGCCTGCGGGAGATGCTCGACGGCCTGCCCGGCGTGCAGGTGGTGGACGATCCGGCGCAGCGCCGGTTCCCCACGCCGTGCGACGTGTCCGGTCAGGACGACGTCGCCGTGGGCCGCATCCGGCCGGATCCCGGCGCGCCCCGATCGTGGAACCTGTGGATCGTGGGGGACAACCTGCGCAAGGGGGCGGCGCTCAACGCCGTACAGATCGCCGAGGCCTGGCTCGCGCGGCAGGGATGAGCATTCATGAAGGCCGACACCGCGACGCGCCCCGGCACGGGGCGCCGTGAATCTGCGCAGGGGGGATGTCCCTCGTCCCCGCGGTGCGAGAAGTCGCAGACCGCGGTGTCGAGGCGGGTCGCGGTGTCGAGGCGGGTTGCGGTGTCGAGGCGGGTTGCGGTGTCGAGGCGGGTCGCGGTGTCGAGGCGGGT
>CAYFWA010000050.1:0-18606 GCA_964346625.1 uncultured Myxococcales bacterium | reverse complement strand
GCCGGGATGGATCGGCGGCCTGAACGATCAGATAATTCGTGATCGGGGCCTAAGCCTTCTGGAAGCGGCAGCGCCGCGATGCTCGTCGGGGCGGTGGCACGAGGCTTGCTGTCACCGGTCACCAACCGAAAGGAGTGACGGCATGTTCGTTCGCAGCTACCGCACCTGGGTCGCGCTGTCCGCGGTTGCCTTGACGGGTGGAGCCTGCTCCCCCACCGCTTCTCCGGCGGCGCGACACTCGCCCCGGCGCGTGTTGCGGAGTCGCCGCGGCGGGATGTCGCGATTCGACGGACGCTCCGCCGGACCCTGCGCTGGAGCGCACGCCTGGACGAGGAGCGGATCCGTTTCCAGGTCCGCCGCGGAAAGGTCCGCCTGGAGGGCTCCGTCGACTCCATCGGCCAACGCAACGAGCTGACCCGCATCGCGCGGGGCGCCGGCGCCGTGGAGGTGGAAAACCGGCTCGCCATCGGCCTGCCGTAGCGGACGTCCTGCCCGGGCCCGCTGAGATACGACCAGAGAACGAAAGCAACCGGATCGCGAACACGAGCAAGCCGGAGAGCAACAGACCGGCGGAAGGAAGCCCATCATGACGAATGACAAACGCAAGGAGCTGCAGGATCGCGTGGAGGCGAAGAAGCACGAGCTCAAGTCACGGATCGCCGAGCTCAAGGCCGACGGCCGGGAGCAGGCGCGCCAGGAGCAGCAGGAGCTTCAGAAACGGCTGGACGAGGCGCAGAAGCTCGTAGAAGACAAGTGGGACGAGGTGTCGGAGAAAGCGGCGGGGCAGCTCAACGAGTGGCTGAAGAAGGTCTGATCGGGCGCACGTCCTCGATCACGACCCTCAGCCCTTGGGACATTGGGAGTTGCCCACGAATCACTCGTGAGCGGGCCCTCAGCCCGCGCCGAGCGCCCGGTGCACCGCCTTGCGGAGCTGTCCGAGCTCGAAGGGCTTGTGCAGGTAGCCGCGGGCGCCCGCCGCGAGCAGACGCTCGGCCTTCTCCTCCCGGGCGTAGCCAGAGCACAGCAGCACCGGTAGGTGCGGCGCCAGGGAGCGGAGCCGGTGGAAGGTCTCCTCGCCGTCCATCACGGGCATCTGCAGATCCAGCACCACCAGCCCGAGCTCGTCGCCGAGCTGTCGGACCTGCTCCAGGGCGGCGGCGCCGTCCGCCGCGGTCTCCACGTGGTGGCCGAGCTGTGAGAGCATCAGGGCGCCGGTGTCGCGGAACTGACGCTCGTCGTCCACGAGCAACACCGTGACGGCTGACGCCGCCGCCTCCAGCTCGTCCGAAGAGGAGGGGGGGCGCGTCGCGGAGGACGTTGCCGGCCTCTGATCGGCCGCGGGGAGCAGCACGGTGGCCGTGGTCCCCTGGCCCACCGCGCTCTCGAGCTCCACGGCGCCCCCGTGGTTGCTCACCGTGCCGTACACCATGGCGAGACCGAGGCCGGTGCCCCGCCCTCGCGGCTTCGAGGTGAAGAAGGGCTCGAAGGCGCGGGCGAGGAGCTCCGGGGGAATGCCCTGCCCGCTGTCGGTCACCTGGACCTGGACGTATCGGCCGGCCGACAGCTCCGGGAAGCGCGTTCGCCCCTGCTGCGGGAGGCGGACGTTTTTGGTGGTGATGTTGAGGGTCCCGCCCGCCTCCTCCATGGCGTCCGCGGCGTTGAGACAGAGATTCATCAGCACGTGGTTGAGCTGGCTCGGGTCGCCCTCCACGCGGTCCAGAACGCCGCTGAGGTGGGTGCGCACCACGATGGCCTTGGACACCGTGCGCTGCACGATGTCCAGACACTCCTCCACCACGTCGTTGAGGTTGATGCGCTCCCGGTGAAACCGCCCCTTGTGGGCGAAGCCCAGGAGGTTGCGGGTGAGATCCCGCCCTCGTCGGGCCGCGTTGAGGATGCCGTCTACGTGGCGTCGGAGGGGATGATCCGCGGCGAGCCCCGCTTCCAGCACCGAGGCCAGGCCCATCACCACCCCGAGCACGTTGTTCATGTCGTGAGCGACCCCTCCGGCGAGGGTCCCCACGGCCTCCATCTTCTGGGACTGCAGAAGCTGCTCCTCCAGGCGCTTGCGGTTGGAGATGTCCGACACGAAGCCGTGGAGCACCGCCACCTGCCCCGCGTCGTCGCGGTGCAGGTGAATCCGCGCGCGCAACCAGGGAACGCTGCCGTCCGGGTGCTGGATCCGGTACTCCACCACGGTCTCTTCGCGTCTCCCTTCGAACAGGGCCTCGAGCTCGCTCTGAAGCCGGGGCCGATCCTCTGGCAGCGCCGGCGTGAGAAACGTCATGGGGTCTTCGTAGAACCGGGCGGCGGGCAGCCCATAGATGGTCTCGCAGGCGGGCGAGATGTGCTCCACGCGTTGGGCGGGCACATTGAGGGCGAAGAAGATCTGGCGGAGATTCGAAAAGATCGACTCCAGCAGCTCGTTGCGCGAGGCGAGCTCCTCCAGGAACCGGCGGCGCTCGCTGATGTCGCGGGTGATGCCGATGAGACCCGCGGGGCGCTGCCCGGCGTCGCGCATGAGGGTCACCACCGTCTCGGTCCAGACCGTGGTCCCGTCGGCGCGGATGAGCTCGAGCTCGATGGGGGCGGAGATGGCGTCGGCGTCCCCCCGCACTACGCGCTCGAGCAGCTCGCGGGCGCGCCGCAGGGAGTCGGGGGTGAGATACTCCTCGGGGGTCTGGGCGAGGCCCTCCTCGACGGTGAACCCCCGCAGGCGCTCGAAGGCGGGGCTCAGATACAGCGGCCGCAGATCCAGGTCCAGGGTCCAGATCAGGTCGGAGGCGTGGTCTAGCAGGGATTCGAAGGCCCGGGAGGCCAGCGGAGACGGGGCCCCCTCCAGCGCGGGAATCCCCGCTCGGCCGAGCCGCGCCCGAAGCAGCTCGTTTTCCGCCTCTAGCGCTGCGATGCGCCGCTGCTGACTGCGGCGGTCTGCTGAGGAGTCGTCAGGCATTGACCCTACAGAGGCTCCGGAAATACAGAGGCTCCAAAAACCACTTAGCTCAACAGGTTGCAATATTCAAGGATGAGTCGAGGTCGAGGATGAGTCGAGGTCGAGGGTGAGTCGAGGTCGAGGGTGAGTCGAGGTCGAGGGTGAGTCGAGGTCGAGGAGGAGTCGAGGTCGAGGGTGAGTCGAGGTCGAGCGTGTGATTGGGGGGCGCGCTTCGTCGCCGTGATCAGCGCGGAAAGGTGAGGTTTTACCGACAGCCTGGGATGGGAGAGTCCGCGTCGAGGTGCAGGCACTGCCCGGTGCGTTTCCGGGCGTAGGCCTCCAGCGCGGCCCACACCTCGGAAAGAGCGACGGGGTGGCTCAAGAAAGCCCCCGGAGGCAACTGGTCGTCGGGGTCGAAGGCCACGTGCTTTTGCAGGGCCACCCGATAGGCGGCCTCGGCGTCGAGGTCG
Source organism: uncultured Myxococcales bacterium (assembly GCA_964346625.1). GTDB lineage: Bacteria > Myxococcota_A > Polyangia > HGW-17 > JAJRWW01 > CAYFWA01. The sequence goes on along the minus strand of CAYFWA010000050.1, from coordinate 15,204 downwards.
GTGGGAAGCAGCACCGCCCACCGGCCGGGGTCCAGCTCCTGGCGTAGCCGCTGGAGATCCGCGCCACACAGGGTCACCGCGTAGAAGCTGGAGAAGCCCGGCGTGTCGGCGGGCTGGCGCTCCACGGGGAAGCTGTCGGCGAGGTCCTGGGGCGAGACGCCGCCGCGGGGCAACCCCTGCCAGACCTCCTCTACGTCCACCAGCGCGCCGTCCAGCTCGAACCCGTCCACGGCGGCCCGGGCCGCAAGCACCGCCACCTCGTCGCGGCTGCGATCGCCGGTGAGCGTGCCCACCGGCAGGTCGTAGCCGGGGGCGTGGCGGGCGAGGATCTCCTCGATGCTCCGCTCCAGCTCGCCATCCAGCGGGAGGGCGTCCGCGCGGTTTTCCCGCAGCACGTAGCGGCGATCGATCACGGCGCCGGAGTCCAGGTCCATCACGAGATCGAGCCGGGCCACGTGCTCGCCGTAGGCGCCGGCGTGGACCACGGCGGTGCCGTCGATGTACAGGGGCGCATACAGGGTGGTGTGGGAGTGTCCGCCGAGGATGGCGTGGATGCCGTGCACCTCCCAGGCGATGGCCTCGTCCCAGCGCACTCCGAGGTGGCTCACCATCACCACCAGGTCCACCTCGCTGCGGTGCGCAACCACCAGGTCGCGGGCCACGTTCACGTAGTCGTGGCGGGTGTGAAACCCGGGTAGATAGTCCCCGTCGTACTGCTCGTTCTGCTCGTTCCAGGGGCGTGAGACCATCCCCAGGAACCCGACCCGCAGACACCCCACCTGCAGCTCGGCCCAGTCCACCCCACCGAACCCCCCGGGGTCGGAGCCGACGTAGGCGGTGTTCGAGGCGAGCATCATTGCGTGGGGATCGCGGCTGTAGGCCAACACCTCCTGGGGGCCCCAGGCGAAGTCGTGGTTTCCCAGCACCCGCACGTCGAAGCGCGCGGCGTGCATCATCTCGCGGGTGGAGGCCCCGGCCGAGATCAGCTCTGCCACCGAGCCCTTCTCGTAGGCGTCCCCCCCGTCGGTGAGCAGCGTGTAGGGGTTCTCGGCCCGCACCTGCTCGTAGTAGCCCCGCAGCCGCGCCAGGGGGCTCTCCGAGTCGCGGGGGTTGTAGTGGGCGTGCAGATCCCCCGCGTGGACCAAGGTCACGGTTTGGGTGCGCGCCCCGGGAGCGCAGGGTGGGAACCAGGGCCCCTTCGGAAGGCGGTCGTTTTCGTTGTTGTTTTGCTGCTGGGCATCGCTCCCCCCGTCGTCGAGCGTCACCGCGCCGTCGTCGTCGGCGCAGCCCGCGATCGAGCCCACCCAGATCAGACCGATGGCGAGCAGGGGGGAGCACCAGCGCATGGGAGAAAGTCGGCACACGTCGTTGAATTCTACCCTGGATCCTCGAGGATGGCATCCGGGCCGTCCGGGGGCCTTGCCTCGAACGGTACCTCCGCCTATCGTGCGGGGTGGTTGCTCAGGGATCACGTAGGACCGGATCCACGTGAAATAATGGTATTGCATCTTCCCCTGCAGCGGCGCGAAGCGCGGTGATTGGGGGTGAGCCCCGAAAAACTGCGCTTTTTCGGGGTGAGGGGGAATGGGACATTCCCCTTGAACGTGTATCGTGCGGGAGGCTGGCAGCCGAGATCAGGTCGAGATGACGCCCACGAAGCCACCCGGCGCAGATCAGCACAAGGACCCCACTCGGGAACCCGGCGCCGTTCAGGGTCCCGGCGGCGTGCAGGAGTCCGGCGGCGAAAGTGACGCCACCGTGCAGATCAAGCGCGGGCCCGCCGCCCCGTCGGGCAGTGGGAGCGGTGGGAGCGGGGGGAGTCGCTCGCGCGCCACCGCGGCCACGGTCCCCTCGGCCCTGGAGCGAGGGGAGACGGCGCCGAGCAGCGCGGCGCTCCCAACCGAGACCGCCCCGGACGGGGATACCGACGAGATGGAGGGGCAGGTGGTGGACGGTCGCTACCGGTTGATCCGCCCCCTGGCCACCGGAGGCATGGGGTCGGTGTGGCTGGCCGAGCAGCTCCGGCTCAAACGGCACGTGGCCATCAAGGTCATGACCAACCCCGACGAGGAGATCGTGGAGCGCTTTCGCCGCGAGGCGGTGGCGTTGACCGAGGTGTCGCACCCCGCCATCGTGGAGATCATCGACTTCTCGGTGCTCGGGCAGGGACCGCGGCAGCGCGGTTGTCTGGTGATGGCCTACATCGACGGCAAGGACCTGGCCGACTATCTCGACGAGACCGACGAGCAGCGCCTCGATCCCACAGAGGCGCGGATCCTGCTGCTGCCCATCGTCTCGGCGCTGGTGGAGCTGCACGCCAACGGGATCATTCACCGGGACATCAAGCCCGACAACATCGTGCGTTTCCTGCGCGCGGACGGTCGGCCGGGCGTGAAGCTGGTGGACTTCGGCATCGCCCGCCGGCAGGTGGATCAGGGTTTGACGGCCTCGGGGTACGTGCTCGGAACCCCTCCGTACCTGCCCCCCGAGACCCTGCTTGGCGAGAGGCACACCCCCCTCTCCGACATCTATGCCCTCGGGGCCACGCTGTTCGAGCTGCTGGCCAGCGAGCCGCCCTTCGGCACGGGCGCGGTGGGCGAGATCATGCAGCGCGTGTTGCATGAAACCCCGGTGTTCCCGCGAGATCTGGAAGGGACGGTGATGCAGGAGCTTTTGTCTCGCATGCTGGACAAGGTCCCCTCCCAGCGCCCGGACGCCATGCAGGTGCTGCAAGCCCTCGAGCAGATGCGCGATCCGCTGGCCCCGGCGTCGCCGTCCACCGGGTCTGCCGCAGCCGGCGCCGTGGGCAGCGCGGCGGGGCCGGGACACGCAGACGCCGCGCCGCAGCGCCCCACGCGGCCCCTGGCCCGCGCCCGGGCGCCCAGCGTGTCGGCCAGCGCCGTGACCGAAACGCCCCCAGATCGGGCAGGGGCCGCGCAGGCGCGGGTTCCGGGCACCCACCAGGCCCTCCGCGAGCCGAGCGTTCCCGCGCCCGCGTCGGGCCGGACGCCGCTGATGATCATCGCCTTCGCCTTCGGCGCGCTGGTGGGGGCTTTGATCGCCGCGCTGGCGCTGACGCTCTGATCCGCTCACGACGCGCTCCCCCGGGCAAATCCCGCAGCGCGTCGGGGATCAGTGGTAGACTGGAAAGTAGGTCACCCACCGAAATGCAGGCTGTTGAGGGTGGGGCGCCGGCTTCCTATACTCGATCCATCCACTTGCGATTGGAGGGTATTCAGATGAACACGAGACGACTCCTGGCTGCGACGTTGGCGCTGGCGGTGCTCGGCGGCGGGGCCGCCCCCGCGGCCGCCGACGCCTCCGCGCGTCGGCGCGGGCTGGACATCGGCTTGGGCCTCGGCGTGGCCGGCTGCACCGATTCCTACTGCTCCGGGCTCGATCCCTCGGCCCACCTGCGGATGCAGGTGCTCTATCGGGTGATCCCCTACTTCAGCGTGGGGGCCCAGCTCGGCTTCCAGTTCGGCGACCCCGATCGCAACGCCGCGCGATTCCTGGATCTGGGCTGGTCGCTGGTGACCGGTCCCGAGGTGCGGGGGATCCTGCCGGTGGGCCCGCTGGAGGCCTGGGTGGGGCTCACCTTCGGCTTCATGCGGATGCAGCTCGACCGCGAAAACGACGGGCCCGAATGGGATGAGGCCTGGACCAACGGCTTCGGCTTCGGCTTCGGCTTCGGGGCCCAGTACTTCGTCCACCGGGCGGTGGCCCTGGGGCTCGACTTCTGGCTGTACAAGGGCCTTTTCGACGAGTACTGCGAGTACGAAAACGACGGCGACCCCCGGGAGGAAACCTGCTGGAGCCTCGACGACGACGAGCGCGCCGAGCGTGGGGTGGTGTTCACCTTCGGCCTCACCGCGACCTTCTTCCTCCCGATGTAGCCCTCCTCCCGGTCCACCTCTCTCCACGTAGCCCTCCTTTGGGTCCCTTCGTCGGAGTGGCGACGGTGATTGTCCGTGGGATCCGCGTCCATGCGGGACTGTCCTGCTGACGTCGGAAATTACAACTGGACTGGAAAGCGTGCTGGCCCACACAGGGCTGTTCCCCTTAGTAGCCTGCGGTGATATGATCGATTCATCAAAGGCACGAGCTTTCGGCTTTTTGGGCACCAGGTGCGGCGCCAGCCCCCGTACCGGGCAGGCGGTCGCGCCGCGGCGCGGCCAGCCGAAGACAACGATGAGCCAGGGCGCATGGCCGCCATTTATCGAGAGGGTTTCGAGGAGAGACGGCATCATGAGCAACGAGGCGATGATCAGGGGTCCGAGGGAGGGCGCGAGCGTCGGGAGGCGGCGCGCGCGCTGGAGCGCGGTGGTGGCGGTGCTGCTGCTCGGCGCCGCCCCGGCGACGGCGCAGTCGGTGGATCCGGCCATCTACATCGACTTCGATACCTCGGGGAGCATGCTCGGCGATACGGATGGAACGCCCTGTGATGGGGACGGATCGCTGGAGCATCCCCACGACACGGGATGCACGAGCCGGCTGTACACGGCGAAAAACGCCATCTCCACGTCCATCGTCGGCTACTCCGAGGTGAGATGGGGGTTGGCTCGCTTCAGCCAGGTCGAAGACCACCAGCACCTGTGTCTTTGCGACACCCAGGGAGACGTGGATCCCAGCGAGGAGCCGGACTCCTGCGATGGCTCCACTGCCTACGATCATGATTTGGATTGGGTCACCGATCCGGTCTGTATCAACTACGGGGGCGGGTTCGGCGGTGGCACGTTTTGCAACGGCAGCATCGCGTGCTGTGACGTCTTCGACCGTTCGAATGACTTGACCGGTGCCGACATCGTCGTCGCCCTCGCGGACTTCAACGAGACCTTGATCCTGTCGTGGCTCGACCATCAGGAGACCAGCTTCCAAAACGGGACGGAGCCGGGGACCGGGAACCACTGCTGGGGGGGCAGTAGTTACGGCGACTGCGAGCTGCGAGGAGTGGGCGGCACCCCCATCGCGGGCTCGCTGCGGGACCTGCGCGATCAGCTCTCCAACGAGGATCTTCCCAACGATCCCCGCCGGGGTTGCCGTCCGTACTCCATCATCCTGCTCACCGACGGGGACGAGAGCTGCGAGTTGCAGGCCGACGCGGAGGCGGCCGCCGCGGATCTGCTGTCGACCCCGGACCAAGCGAGCAGCTGTGGCAGCAGCGCGGATTGTCCTCCCAATAGCTGGTGCGACAACGGGATGTGCCAGTACGAGGTGAAGACTTATGTCATCGCCTTCGCCTTGTCGGACACCACCAACGCCGACTCCATCGCCTTGGCGGGGGGCACCGGGGCAGCGATCCCGGCCTCCAACGAGACGGAGATCATCTCGGCCATGGCAGGGATCATCTCCGAGTCCATGGTGTTCGAGCTGTGCAACGGCATCGACGACGACTGCGACGGGGCCGTCGACGAGGACTACCCCGTGGGGCAGACCTGCGACAACGGGTTGCTGGGGGTCTGCTACGAGGAGGGCGTGTACATCTGCGATCCGGGCGACGACACCCAGGTGGTGTGCGATCTGCCGGGCATCGCGCCGGGGCCGACGGAGGAGATCTGCGACGGGCTGGACAACGACTGCGACGGCGAGGTGGACGAGGACGGCGCGTGCACCTGCAACGGCCCGGAGGTGTGCAACGGCCTGGACGACTACTGCGATGGCTGGGCCACCCAGCCCGAGGGGGCAGAGGACTCGCGGGTGGGGCAGGCCTGCGGCACGGACGTGGGGGCCTGCGAGAGCGGGACGACCTACTGCTGGCAGGATCCGAACGATCCGGCGGTGGTGGAGATCCGCTGCAGCGGGGTGAGCGCGACGGCCGAGGTGTGCGACGACCCGGCGAGCTACTCCGATCCCGATGACGCGGATCAGAACTGCAACGGGGTGAACAACGACGGCATCGCACCGGTGAGCTGCTCCAAGACCAACAGCTACGGCACCTGCGACGGTTACGAGACCTGCGATCCCGACGGGGTGTGGACCTGCTGGGCCCGGGACGCGGCGCCGGAGGCGTGCAACGACGTGGACGACGACTGCGACGGAGACGTGGACGAGGGGCTGTCGCGCTACTGCGAGGAGAGCAACGCCTACGGGACGTGCACGGGCACCGAGGTATGCACGGCGGGGGCGTGGGGCGGTTGCAACGCGCTGACGCCGGAGCAGGAGGTGTGCGACGGGGTGGACAACGACTGCGACGGCCAGGTGGACGAGGGGCTCACGCGCTCCTGCTCGGTGAGCAACGGCTACGGCACCTGCACGGGCACCGAGACCTGCAGCGTGGGGAGCTGGGGGGGCTGCACGGCGGCCACGCCGGCCGAGGAGATCTGCAACGACGCCGACGACGACTGCGACGGGTCGATAGACGAGAACCTGAGCCAGAGCTGCTACAGCGGCCCGGCGGGCACCGCCGGGGTGGGGCCCTGCCAGGAAGGGACCCAGACCTGCTCCTCCGGAGCGTGGGGGAGCTGCACCGGCGAGGTTCTGCCGAGCACCGAGGTGTGCGACGGGGTGGACAACGACTGCAACGGCACCGCCGACGACGGGCTGGGCCAGACCACCTGCGGCCTGGGCGTGTGCGAGCACACGGTGGACAACTGCGATAGCGGCACCCCCCAGACCTGCGATCCGCTGCAGGGCGCGAGCCCGGAGAGCTGCGACGGGTTGGACAACGATTGCGACGGGGTGGCCGACGGGCTGCTGCGGGCCTGCTACACCCCCTCCACGGGCTGCACCGAGACAAGCCCGGGCGTGTATAGCTGTGTGGGCGTCTGCAACGCGGGCACCCAGAGCTGCCCGGTGGACTCCGGGAGTTGGGGAACCTGCCAGTACGAGACGGGGCCCGACACCGAGGTGTGCGACGGGCAGGACAACGACTGCGACGGCTCCATCGACGAGAACCTCACCCAGGCCTGCTATCCTCCCGGCTACGGCGCCACCACGGGCTGCACGGCACCCGGGAGCTGCGTCGGCGTGTGCGCCGAGGGCTCGCGGAGCTGCAGCAGCGGGACCTGGGGGAGCTGCAGCGGCGCGGTGACGCCGTCGGCCGAGACCTGCGACGGCGCCGACAACGACTGCGACGGCACCGCCGACGAGGGCTTGAGCCGCTCCTGCCAGGTGAGCAACGCCGAGGGGACCTGCACTGGCACCGAGACGTGCAGCGCCGGGAGCTGGGGAGGCTGCACCGCGGCCACCCCCGCCCCCGAGACCTGCGACGGTGTGGACAACGACTGCGACGGCCAGACCGACGAGGGCCTCGGCCAGAGCTGCTACAGCGGCCCGGCGGGCACCGAGAACGTGGGCGCCTGCCACGGCGGTACGCGGTCCTGCGTGGGGGGCAGCTACGGGGCGTGCCAGGGCGAGGTGACCCCCACGGCCGAGATCTGCGACGGCGTGGACAACGACTGCGACGGCCAGACCGACGAGGACGCGGGCGGCAACCCCTTGAGCCAACCCTGCTACGGCGGTCCGGCCGGCACCGACGGCGTGGGCGAGTGCCACGGCGGACAGCGCCTCTGCAGCGGCGGAAGCTGGAGCGCGTGCACCGGTCAGGTGGTCCCGGCCCAGGAGGTGTGCGACGGGCTGGACAACGACTGCGACGGCCAGACCGACGAGGGCCTGGGCCAGACCACCTGCGGGCTCGGGCACTGTCAGCACACGGTGGACAACTGCGACAGCGGCGTGCCCCAGACCTGCGACCCCTATCAGGGGGCCAGCCCCGAGATCTGCGACGGCGCCGACAACGACTGCGACGGCGTGGTGGATGGCATCACGCGGACCTGCTACACGCCGTCCACCGGCTGTACGGAGACCTCGCCGGGGGTCTGGTCGTGCCAGGGCCTGTGTGCGCCGGGGGTGGACGTCTGCGCCTCCACCAGCGGCGGCACCTGGAGCGGCTGCCAGTTCGAGGTGGGGCCGGCCGCCGAGCTGTGCGACGGGCTGGACAACGACTGCGACGGGGACGTGGACGAGGACGCCCAGGGCAACCCGCTCACCGAGGCGTGTTACTCCCCGGGCTCCGGCCCCACCACCGGCTGCACCTATGACGCGGGGACCCAGAGCTGGACCTGCCTGGGGCTGTGCACCGCCGGCACCCGCACCTGCAGCGGGGCCACCTGGGGGACCTGCCAGGGAGAGGTCACCCCGGCGGTGGAGACCTGCGATGGGTCGGACAACGACTGCGACGGGGACATCGACGAGCCCCAGGACATCCCCGGGCTCAATCAGCCCTGCAGCACCGCCCTGGGGCGGTGCACGCCGGGCATCCTGCGCTGCATCGACGGCCAGGAGCTCTGCGAGGGCGGCGACGGCCCCTTCCCCGGGGAGTGCAACGGCGAGGACGACGACTGCGACGGCCAGATCGACGAGGCCGACGAGGTGGCGGACTACGTGGGCGAGCCCTGCGGCGACTCCACGGGCCTTTGCACCCCGGGCCAGACCGACTGCGTGGGCGGGAGCCTGGTGTGCGTGGGCGGGACCCAGCCCACCGTCGAGGTCTGCGACGGGCTGGACAACGACTGCGACGGCGAGGTGGACGACTTCGCCGAGTGTCCCCCCTCGTACTACTGCGTGCAGGGGGACTGCCGCATCGAGTGCGACCCCAACGCGGAGTTCGCCTGCCCCGGCTCCTACGAGTGCCTGCCGGTGCAGCACGAGGGCCAGAGCGTCGCCGTGTGCCTCCCCGACACCGGGGGCGAGTGCGGCGGCGAGACCTGCCCCGAGGGCTGGGAGTGTGTCGACGACCAGTGCGTGGATCCCTGCGATCCGAACCCCTGTCAGCCCTGGGAGGAGTGCCACTCCGGCGCCTGCGTGGACGTGAGCTGCTCGGGCATCGGCCGGAGCTGCCCCAGCGGGGAGTACTGCGCGGGGCACGAGTGTGTGCCGGATCCGTGCGCGGATCTGGACTGCGAGCCGAGCGATGGCTACTGCGCCCGGGACTGCGACGCGCAGGCCTGCACCGCGAGCTGCGAGCCCCTGTGCCTGTGCGCTCCGGATGAGCTCTGCGGGCCCGAGGCGACCTGTGAGCCGGATCCCTGCGCCGAGGCGGACTGCGAGCTCGGCGAGCGGTGCAACCCCGGCGGCGGCCTGTGCGAGCCGGACCCCTGCGCCCAGGTGATGTGCGGCTACAAGGAGCGCTGCTTCGAAGGGGAGTGTCTCGCGGACCCCTGCGGCCAGGTGGACTGCCCCCCCTACTTTCACTGCGAGGTGGAGACCGTCACCGGGGCAGGGGGCGACCCGGAGCCCAACCCGGTGTGCCGCGCGGACGAGGCGTACTTCGAGCCCGGGGATCCCGGCGAGGACCTCACCGCCATCGGCGGGGGGGGGCGCGCCCGCCAGAGCGCCGGCCACCGAAGCGGCGCCACGCCGTTGCTGTGGCTGCTGGGGCTCGGGGTGCTGCTTTGGAGGCGCCGCCGCCAGCGCTCCCCCCGCCACCGCGATTCGCCGGCGTCGGAGGGGACATCGCCGCGTGGGCATGAGCCGCGGCGGAGAGGTGCGTTGGCCATCAGCGCCTCGACCGTGAGCTCGCGCCTGATCCTCATGCTCACCGTAACCGTGAGCGGAACCCTCGCCCTGACCGCCGGCGCTGGCTGCAAGGTGGACTCCTGGAACACCGGCGAGCCCGGCCGGTGGCACATCCCGGACGGGGACCTGCCCGACGGCTGGGTGCCCGATGGCGGCGCGGACGCCGCGGTGGACGCCTGCGTGGCCGCCACCGAAATCTGCAACCAGCAGGACGACGACTGCGACGGCGAGGTGGACGAGGACTTCGACCTGCAGACCGATCCCTTCAACTGCGGGAGCTGCGGCACCATCTGCGAGTTCCCCTTCGCCTTTGCCACCTGCGAGGACGCCACCTGCCTCATCGACCGGAGCCAGGGCGAAAACGGCTGCCTCCCGGGGCACTGGGACCTCAACGGCGTGGAGGCGGATGGCTGCGAGTACGGCTGCTTTCGCACCAACGACGGCACCGAGGTGTGTGATGGGCTGGACAACGACTGCGACGGCGAGGTGGACGAGGACTTCGATCTGCAGAGCGACCCGCTGCACTGCGGCCAGTGCAACAACGCCTGCTCTTTCTTCCAGGGCGTGGGCGCCTGCGTGAGCGGCCAGTGCACCCTGTCGAGCTGCCGGGGGGGCTACGCGGATCCCGACGGCAACCCCTCCAACGGCTGCGAGTGCCAGCTCACCCTCACCGAGGGCACGACGGTCTGCGTGGAGGGGCAGCCCGGCACCTGCGCCGCGGGTGAGGTGTGCGCGGACGCGGACGCGGACGGCACCGCCCACTGCGCCCCCATCCCCGACGACGGCTGCGACGGAGTGGACAACGACTGCGACGGGCAGACCGACGAGGACGCCCCCGCTCAGCTCGGAGGCACGGGGTGCTACACCCACCCGGTGGGCTGCACCGAGACGAGCCCCGGCGTCTATAGCTGCAGCGGTCAGTGTCAGGCGGGGGTGCCCACCTGCAGCGGGGGCAACGTCGTCTGCGGCGGGCAGGTGGCCCCGGCCGGCGAGGTGTGCGACGGCCTGGACAACGACTGCAACGGCACGGTGGACGACGGCTTCGACAAGGACAGCGATCCGGCCAACTGTGGTGGCTGCGGCGTGCAGTGCGCCGCCACGGTGGTCAACGCCGTGCCCGGCTGCTCGGGGGGCCAGTGCGTGGTGGTGGCCTGCCTGCCGGGCTACTACGATCTGAACAGCGATCCCGCCGACGGCTGCGAGTACGCCTGCACCCTGTCCAACGGCGGCATGGAGGCCTGCGGCGACGGGGTGGACAACGACTGCAACGGCCAGGTGGACGACGGCTTCGATCTACAGAACGACCCCACGAACTGCGGGAGCTGCGGCCATAGCTGCGAGGCGGCCAAGCCCTTCGGCACCCAGACCACCGGCTGTGCGGGCGGGGTCTGCCAGCTCGTGTGCCAGGCGGATCACTACGATCTGGACGGCGACCTGGCCACGGCGGGGGAGAGCGGCACGGGCTGCGAGTACGCCTGTACCCTGACCAACGGTGGCACCGAGGCCTGCGACGGGCTGGACAACGACTGCGACGGCACGGTGGACGAGGGGTTCGATCTGGACACGGACCTGTCGCACTGCGGCTCCTGCGGCAACGACTGCACCACGCAGGCGGGCGCCCACTCCGTGGCCTCGAGCTGCAGCAACGGGACCTGCCAGTATTCCTGCCAGAGCGGGTACGTGGATCTCGACGGCGACGTGAGCCTGGGCGCGGCGGGCACGGGCTGCGAGTACGGCTGCACCGTGAGCAACGGGGGTGTCGAGATCTGCGACGGGCTGGACAACGACTGCGACGGGGACACCGACGAGGCCCCCGGCGGCGGCGTGCTCACGCAGCCCTGCTACAGCGGCCCCGGGGGCACCGCCGGGGTGGGCGCCTGCCAGGAGGGCACCCAGACCTGCAGCGGTGGGAGCTGGGGTGCCTGCGACGGCGAGGTGGTCCCCCAGGCCGAGACCTGCGACGGCGTGGACAACGACTGCGACAGCCTGACCGACGAGGACGTGGCCGGAGACCCGCTGTCCCGGAGCTGCTACTCGGGCCCCGCGGGCACCGCGGGGGTGGGGCTGTGCCAGGAGGGCACGGAGCAGTGCTCCGGCGGGCTGTGGGGCTCCTGCCAGGGGGAGGTGACCCCGCAGCTCGACGTCTGCGACAGCCAGGACAACGATTGTGACGGCAGCGCTGACGAGGACTACGATCTCACCACGGATCTCACGAACTGCGGCGGCTGCGGCCATGCCTGCCCGGATCACGCCGGGGCCAACTCCTTCGCCGCGAGCTGCACCTCCAGCGTGTGCGTCTACGCCTGCCAGTCCGGCCATTACGACGTGGACGGGGATCTCCAGTCCGGGGACGCCGGCACCGGCTGCGAGTACGCCTGCACCCTGACCAACGGCGGGGTGGAGGCCTGCGGCGACGGCGTAGACAACGACTGCGACGGGCAGACCGACGAGGGCTTCGATCTGCAGACCGACCCGGACAACTGCGGGAGCTGCGGCTACTCCTGCGCCGCCAACACCCCCTACGGGGCCAGCAGCACGGGTTGCTCCTCCGGGAGCTGCACCTACGTGTGCCAGAGCGGCTACCACGACCTGGACGGCGACCTGTCCGCGGGGGGCGCGGGCAACGGCTGCGAGTACGCCTGCAGTCTGACCAACGGCGGCACCGAGGCCTGCGACGACGTGGACAACGACTGCGACGGACAGATCGATGAGGACTTCGCCAAGGACACCAACCCGGATCACTGCGGGAGCTGCGGCTACCGCTGCGCGGATCACCGGGGGGCCAACTCCGAGGTGCTCGGTTGCACGAACGGCGTCTGTCAGTACGGCTGCCTCACCGGCTGGGTGGATCTCAACGGCGACGTCAGCCAGGGGGACGCCGGCGACGGCTGCGAGTACGCCTGCACCGTGAGCAACGGGGGAACGGAGATCTGTGACGGAGACGACAACGACTGCGACGGCCAGACCGACGAGGACGGCTCGGGCTCGGCGCTTACCCGGACCTGCTACAGCCCGGGCTACGGCGCCACCACCGGCTGTGACGCGCCGGGGAGCTGCACCGGCACCTGCCGCGAGGGCACCGAGACCTGCAGCGGCGGAGGCTGGGGCGCCTGCGAGGGGGAGGTGGTGCCCCAGTCGGAGCTGTGCGACGGGCTGGACAACGACTGCGACGGGTCGGTGGACGAGGACTTCGACACCACCAGCGACATCAACCATTGCGGGGGGTGCAACCAGAGCTGCTGGTCCAGCGCCCCGGCCAATTCGTATCCGGACGCCTGTAACTCGGGGGTGTGCCACTTCGTCTGCCTCACGGGCTACAACGACCTGAATGGCGACCTGCAGACCTCGGGCGGCGACGGCTGCGAGTACACCTGCCCGGTGAGCCCGCCGGTGGAGGAGTACTGCGACGGGAAGGACAACGACTGCGACGGGGCGGTGGACGAGGATCTCACCGCCCCGTCGGGCCTGTGCTACCAGGGCACCGACGGCCCGTCGCCTCCCTCTCCGGGCACGGACGAGAACAACCCGTGTCAGGGGGTCACCGCGCTGTGCACGGATCCCGACGGCTCAGGGGGCTGGCCCCACGACTGGTACTGCCAGTACCCCGCCTCGGTGGAGACTGACCCGGCCAACCCGAACCAGCTCCTGGGTTACGAGACCCTGTGCAACGGCTGGGACGGGGACTGCGACGGTTTCGCCGACGACGGCTTCCACGTGGGCGACTCCTGCGACGACGGGGGCGTGGGGGCCTGCCGGGGTACGGGCACCGTCCAGTGCAAGTCGGATCAATCGGGCAGCGAGTGCAACATCACCAGCCCGGGCGACAGCCCCGCGGACGAGGTCTGCGACGGTGTGGACAACGACTGCGACGGGCTCACCGACGAGACCGCCTACGACAACGACCCGGCCAACGACCCGAGCGGGGTGCAGCCCTACGTGGTGGACGACGTGGTCACGGTGGTCACCCCCGGCGGGGTCACCACCTACGTCTACCAGCACGAGGCGTCCCACCCGGAGGCCACCAGCGGGGACGGAGGCCCGGGCACGGCGGCGCGGGCCTGCAGCCGCGCCGCCGTGATCCCCTGGTCGTTCTTGACCTACGCCCAGGCCGCCCGGGCCTGCGCTCGGGCCGGCATGCGGCTGTGCCGGCCCGACGAGTGGCTGGAGGCCTGCGAGGGCAGCCTGAGCTATACGTACCCCTATGGCGACACCTACGAGCCTCTGTGGTGCAATGGCTACGACAACGGGGTGGTGGCGCCCGAGCCCACCGGCACCCAGACGAGCTGCGACAGCGGCTACGGGGCCGAGGACCTGAGCGGCAACCTGCGGGAGTGGACCGCCGACGAGGTGGACACCACCTCCGACGGGCGCCGGATTCTGCGCCTGCGGGGCGGCAGCTACCTGGACTACGAGGCCGGCCTGACCTGCGACTTCGGCTCCAGCGCCTACGTGGAGGACTCCCTGGCCGACCACGTGGGGTTCCGCTGCTGCTCCACCTGCGGCAACGGCACCCGGGAGAGCTGGGAGGTGTGCGACCCCTCGGCCGGCGACGCCAACTGCCACCCGGCCCACTGCGGCCCCCTCACCTGCGGCGACGGCACCCTGGACGCCGGCGAGCAGTGCGACGACGGCAACCTGCTGCCCGAGGACGGCTGCGCGAGCGACTGCACCCGCGAGACGGCCGTGTTGCTGCACGAGGAATTCTCCTCCTGCCTGCCGGCGGGGTGGGCCGTGGACGACGGGCAATCCGACGGGCTCACCTGGGAGTGCTGCCCCGGCGGTACTTGCAGCGAGCAGACCGACAACACCACCTCTTCACCCAGCGGCGGGACCTTCATGAAGGTGGACTCCGACGAAGACGGAAGCGGCGTGCTTTTGCAAGAGGGGCTCGTCACTCCCGCCTTCGATCTGTCCGCCTACATCCAGGTGACGCTGTCCTTTTATCACCATTACAACGACTACAACTCGTCCGATTTCGCCGCGGTCCAGTACTCGGTCAACGGGCAGGCCGGCCCGTGGTACACGCTGACCACCTATACGGCAGACGTCTCGGGGCAGGAGACGTTGGACGTGTCCGCCGAGGTAGCCGGTGAGTCGAACGTGGCCTTCCGGTTCTACTACGACGACGGGGACACCTGGGCCTGGTACTGGAAGGTGGACGACGTCCGCGTGGACGTGTACTGATACTGATTCCCCTCCACCAAACCCCCTGGCCGGGGGACCGGGCTCGAGCTGTTCATCGTGTCCCGTATCGCACATCACCACTGCGCCAGGGTGTCCGTCTCCAGTGAGCCGGGGCAGGGGATCCGGGTCACCCTGTCCTGGCCCGTCTACGGGGGGGGAGCCGAAGGAATGCCGCTCGGTGGCACCGTCGCGAAAACGATCCGAGCGTCGCGCCACGTCGCCCTTGCCTGCCGGAGGCTCCATGGACACGTCGCCCGCCGTAGCGCCCGGCGCGCGTCTGTGGTCGGCTGCGTCATCAGCCGGGTGACGCCAGCAACTTCCGCAGTAGAGGTCATCGCGGAAGCGCTTCTCGGCGACGAGCGTCTCGAGTGGTTGGTGGGTGGCCGCGATGATGGACACGTCCGCGCGGTGGGGCTTGGAGTCGCCGAGGGGCTCGTAGACCCGCTCCTGTAAGGGCTCGCGCAAGAATAACTCCGGCATTCGGCCGCCGATCCATCAATTCTG
>CAYFWA010000049.1:17266-18610 GCA_964346625.1 uncultured Myxococcales bacterium | reverse complement strand
GTATTTAACCGACGAGCGACGCAGACAGAATTGATGGATCGGCGGCCGAATGCCGAAGTTATTCTTGCGCGAGCCCTTAGGTTAGCACATTCCAGCGCGCGGGAATGTGCCAGCCACCAGCGGCTCGGCGAATTTTTGCTCTAGCCGATGAGCTGCGTCGCTGGCTTTCGATCGAGGCCGGTCACCGTCGCGGGGGTTGGGCGTAGCCGGTGTCGCCGAAGGGGCGGGCGCGCAGGCGCTTTTCCACCTCACCCCGGGTCCAGCGGGGGCGGTGCTCGGCAAAGGCGGCGACGCCCACCACGCCGACGTTGCGCGACGACCCGGTGGAGCGCTTGGCGTAGGAGTTCCGCACCGTGCCGAACCGAAAGGCCGCCACCGCCCGGGCGCTGGTGCGAAATCCCTGGACGTACAGCGTGCGGTGCGGGCCGAGGATATAGCCGCGCTTGTGCGCGCTGGCGCGACGGCCGTCGATGACGTCGAGCCCGTCCACCGAGGCCACGATCTCCCAGCGACGGCGCGTGTGGTTGCGCACCAGGATGCCGTAGCGCTGGTTGTGCCGACCCAGCACGAGGGTGCGGCCGTGGAGCTGCAAGCCCGAAAGCGGGCGCCGCCGGGCGTCCACGAGCTGCACGGTGATACCCGCGCGCACGCGGTAGGGGGGGATGGCGTTGCAGCAGCGGCGCTGCAGGTACTGCGCCATGGCCTGCAGCCCCTTGCGGTCGTTGTAGTGGATGCTGACCATGCCCGCCGGCCGGGTGGTGGCGCGCTGGAAAGAGGTAAAGCGCACCGGGGCGCTGACCTGCTCGCCAAAGCGGGTGCCCAGCCCGGGCCGCTCGCGGGGCTGGGGCCGCCGGGTCACCAGGCCGTCGGGCGAGCGGGGCGCCGGGCCGCGGTGGCTGCGGTATCGCGGGCGGCTCCCGGAGCCACGAGGCGCGGGCGCCTCGCGCTTCGCGGCGCTCCCGCCGGTGGGTGCGGGCGGAGGCGGGGCCCCGCCCCCGGATTCGTCGACCCCTCGAGCGGCGGGTCCTCCGCGGCTGGGCGAGCCCGCCTCCTCGGCGTGCAGCGCGGTGGGCTGGGAGCTGCTCCGGTAGCGGGCGCGGGCACTGTGGTCGGCCGGGGGTCCCCCCGAGCCTCCGGTGCTCGTGGCGTGGCGCACGGGGCGGCCCTCGGACGCGCAGCCCGCCCAGGCCATTAATGAACATGCTGCGATTACAGAGAAAAGCCGGCGTGTGGTGGAGTGGGTCATGGGGCGCTCCTGTGTCGGGGTCTCCTCGCGGTTCGAGGAGGGAACGGCGCCGCCTCGACGGGCTTACACTCCACCACCGACCGAGTTTCGCCCGGGCC
>CAYFWA010000049.1:0-17166 GCA_964346625.1 uncultured Myxococcales bacterium | reverse complement strand
CACCACCGACCGAGTTTCGCCCGGGCCCTTCGTCACCACCGACCGAGTTTCGCCCGGGCCCTTCGTCACCACCGACCGAGTTTCGCCCGGGCCCTTCGTCACCACCGACCGAGTTTCGCCCGGGCCCTTCGTCACCACCGACCGAGTTTCGCCCGGGCCCTTCGTCACCACCGACCGGGTTTCGCCCGGGCCGTTCGTCACCACCGACCGAGTTTCGCCCGGGCCCCCCCTTCCGGATCACTTCGGCGGCGTCAGGGCCCCCCGGCCGCAGAGAGTGATCTCCTTGCAGCTTCGCTTTCCCTTGGCAGCGAGGCACTCGGCCACCTGCCGCTCGAAGGTGCGGTCGCGCTCGCGCAGCGCGCCGAGCTTTTGCTCGCAGGCCGCGCGGCAGGCCGACACTGACTGCGCGCCGTGGTGACAGCGGCACCAGTTCTTGCAGCCCTTGCGGATGTCTCCGTCGGTGCAGGCCGAGAGGGGCATAGCGACGCCGCACAGTAACGCGAGCGAACCGATGCGCAGCCAGGACATGGCAGGGGGATATAACAGAGTCGGACGCCGGCCAAAAGGGGCCGTCGTCTCGATGCCGGGCCCCGCATCGCGTCCCCAGGTGTTGTTTCGCGAGCCCTCACGGCCGCGGCGCGGCGACCGGCAGCCGCGCCTCCAGACGCGAGAGGGTCTGCTGGAGCCGTTGGTGGAGCCGATCCGGGCCGCGCTGCAGCACGCCGTGCAATAGCTCCACCGCCTCGCGCAGCCGCTGCTGGCGCTTCAGCCGCGCGGCCAGGGCCAAGGCCAGGCGAGCGGCCCGGGGGGCGACGCGCAGCCCCTCGCGCAGGGTGGCCTCGGCCCGGGTCGGGTGATCCAGCCGGTCGAAGGCCTCGGCCTGCCACAGCCGGGCGGTCTGGGCGCCCGGGGCGCGGCGCAGCAGCCGGGTGGTGAGCCGCAAAAGCTCGCGGGGCTGCCGCTCGCGGCGGGCCAGCCGCGCCAGGAGCTGCAGCGCGCCCGGATGCTCCGGTGCTCGTCGCAGCACCCGCTGCAATCGCTGGCGCGCCTGGGCGATGCGGCCGGCCTTCACCAGCGCCCGGGCCTGCCGCATGCGCCGCTTTTGCGTCGCCGCGCCGCGCGGCCCTCGGCGGCGCTCCCCTGCAGAGCCGGCCCGCGACCGCCGGCCGTCGTCAGCGGAGCCTCCGGGGTTCGGTCCCGTCTCGAGCTTGCGCCAAAGCCCCCAGGCGATCACCACGGCGGGCAACCCCACCATCAGCGCCACCACGGCGCCCACCCGAAGCCGGCGGCCGCGCCGCGCCCGCCGGCAGGCCGGGCAAAGCAGCGCCTCGCCACACACCCCCAGACACGCTTCGCAATGAAAGCGCCCACAGCGGGCGCAGCGCTGGTCAGCGGGCCGCTCTGGATGCCGCGAGCAGCGGCCTGGGTGCAGCGAGCAGCGGTTGGGGTCGCGACGCTCCCGCTCCTTGGCGCCCCCCTCGCCCTGCGCGACCGGGGCCCCGTCCGCCGCCGCGCTCATGTCTCGTCGGAGTCGGGGGGCGCGGTGGGCGCCCGGGCCGTGCCCGGCGCCTCGGGGGGAGACGCCACGTCCGGTACCCCGCCTTCGAGCATCGCGAGGATGTCTTGATCCCCGCTGAACACGTCGCTTTCCTGATGGTGGTCCAAAAAGAGCACGTAGGTCGCCACGTCCACCGGGTCGTGCTCTGTGGCCAAGGCCAGCGCGGCCTCGCGCAGGGTCTCGGGGGGCACGGTCTTGGTGAAGGTCTCGTCCGTCTCGCCGCCCTGGTGCTTTACGCCTACCCGATCCAGGTATGCCATCAGGAGCTTGCGCCGGTGGTGCAGCAGCCACTCGTACAGCAGGTGCTCGGCCACCTCGTCGTTGGGCGGCTCCTGCTTGAGGCTCTTGCCCACGCGCTCGGACCACAGCTTGCGCCGGGCGCGCTGCGACACCATCCGCGAGGGGACCTTGGTGTGCAGCCCCCCGCGGCGGAGGGTGGACTTGAGCTGGTTGGAGTTGAGCTCCTGACAGATGGCGTTGATCTTGTCGGGGCCGAGCTTGCGGCAGATGTCGGTGGGGTGCATGGGCCTCCGGGGTCCCCGCTGCCGGGCACACTGCCGGGCAGTGGGGGATGACGTCTAAGGGAGCGGGTCAAAACAAGGTCTGCAAGTCAGGGCGTCGAGGCGCCCGGCTGGCAAGGCGTGAAGAGGGCGAATATTGCGAAATATTCAACCGATGAGCCGCTGGTGACTGGATCATTCCAGCTTGCTGGAATGATCCAGTCCAGACCCGCGAGCGAAGCGAGCTCACGCAGCCAGCCGGGATGGATCGGCGTCCCGAGTGCAGAGTTTATTTTGACCCGCTCCCTAAGGGCTCGCGCAAGAATAACTTCGAAGCACCGAGGGTGCCGAGGCGCAATTCTGTCAAGAAGCGAGGAGGGCGAATACATGGACGTATTTAACCGACGAGCGACGCAGACAGAATTGATGGATCGGCGCACGGATGCCGAAGTTATTCTTGCGCGAGCCCTAAAGGCGAAAGATATGCCGTCGTCGCCCGCTGGGTCAAGTCGTCGCCCGCTGGGTTCCGGTCGCAACGAAAGCGAGGGGAGCGGGGCAGGAAAAAACGCGCGTCAGCTCCGACAGGAGGTGTTGCGGCAGAGGGTGAGCAGGGCCTTGATCTTCTTGAGATCGGCGGGCTGGAAGAGCTTGCCGCGCAGGCGGCGCCAGACCTTCTTTTTGAGCCGCAGCAGGTGCTGCAAAAAAGAGCCCGCAGGGCGCTGGGCCTTGATGCCGCTGCGGATCATGGCGCGCTTGGCCTTCTGGTTGACCCGGCGCGAGCTTTTGTTGAGCCGACGCTGCATGATCTTCGCGCGGTCGAGCACGATCTTCTGCTGAGCGGCGCTCAGGCGGTTGAAATCGCTCTTGCGGATGAGAACCCCGGCGGTGGCCATGGTGATCTTCAGATCCAGCATGTACGACAGCGTGGTGTGCCACTGCAGGGCCTGGGCGATGTGCGGCATGCCGTAGACCGTGTCGAGGCTGCCGGCCTGCAGGGAGGGGAGCACCTCGCTGGGGGGCAGTAGCTGGCCGCGGGTGCCCACCAGCTTGAACAGCTCTGCGGCGATGGGGTCGGCCTTCCAGCGCCAGATCCGACGGTTGGCGATGTCCGAGACCGAGGTCATGGGCTTTTTGGAAAACAGATAGACCCAGCCGATGCCGGCGAGGGCCACGAGCTTGTAGCCCTTGCGATCGTAGCGCTGGGCGAACTCCGGCTGCATGCTGCGCAGCACGTACCAGAACTCCTTGTAGGACTTGAACAGCAGGGGGAGGTCCATGACCCGCACGGTGGGCACGATGCTCGACAAGGAGGCCGTGGCGGCCACGACGCCCTGGATTTGACCGGTGCGCATGCGGCCGAGGGCGCGGGTGTCGGTGCCGGCCACGGCGCCGAAGTAGAGCTTGAAGATCACCTGGCCTTTGGTGAGCCGCTTGACATCGGCGGCGAAGCGGGCCAGCTCTGCGGCCCAGGGACCGCCCTGGGGCAAGATGGTGGCGACCTTGATGGTGTGGGGGGCGGCCGCGGCGCGCGAGCCGTCCACCGGGCTGAGCGTTAGCAGCGGGGCCAGCGCGGCGATGAAAAGTAGCTTTCTCATGGGTTCCCTCGTCGGTGGGCGAACCGGTGCGGTCTGCCCCGGGGCGAGACGATCTTCACCGCAGGCGCCGCGGGGATCACCGGGGCGGGGGCAGCGTCGCTCAAAAAGTCGTCCTTTTTCTTCCACAGCTCCCTGGCCATGCGCTTGGCCAGGGTGTTGGCCAGGCGATGCTGGGGGGCTTTTTGCAGCGGGAAGCGGCGCACCTGCGCGAGCAGGCGCACGAACAGGTCGCGCTTGTTCTGGGGCGAAAGCGCGACGCGGCGGGCCTGGGGCCCGCGGCCCACCCGCTCGTGGGTGAGGCTCTGGAACTGCCAGGCCCAGTGCTTGGCATACAGCACCTTCCACAGCAGGTACTGGCCTCGGGTGAGTGTCATGGCCTGTTTGAAGTAGCGCTGCGAACGAATCGCGCTCCCTCCCGCGTTGGGGTCTCTCCCATAATACAGACCCAGGGCGCCCACGGGAAGGGCGTTGGCGTAGCCCGGGTCCAGGGCGGCCGCGCGCTCGAGCAAGATGGGGATGCCGGGCCGCATCTGCAGCAGCCAGGGCTGGTCCAGCCCGAGCTGCAGGGCTCCGCCGGCGCCCACGGCGGTCCAGGTCAGCGCGGGCACGGCCTCCTTGCCGAGCTGCGCCACCTTCGCGCGGATCTCCGCGGCCGGGGTGCGCTGGAAGGTGAGGCTGACCCCGTGGGTGCGCAGCAGCCGCAGGCCGAGCTCGTAGACCTTGACGAACTGGGCCCGGGTGCGGCGCCGCAGGCGCGCAGCGGCGTCCGGGTCGGTCTGGCGCAGGCGCTCGTAGTCGCGCTGCAGAAACCCGAAGGCGTACTGATACAGCCCCCGGCACAGGATGCGCAGCAGCGCGGGGTTTTCCGGGTCCGAGGCCAGCAGGCCCTCGAGCAGCGCCAGCAGGGCCGGGGCCGCCTGCCTGGCGATCTGGGGGTCGCGGTAGGACTCGAGCACCGCCACCGCGCGGTTCATCACCGGGCCGCTTCGGCGCAGCACGTAGCGGGTGGAGTTGCACTGTAGGGCCAGCGAGGCCAGCAGGGCCAGCGAGACGACGAGGGTCGCCGAGCCGGTGACCGCGCGGCGGGGCAACAAGGTGCGAATTCGAAAAGACGAGACCGGGCGCATGGGCAGAGCTTTCCTTCGGGGTTTGGACGTTGAGCCGATGATCCCATTCAGTGGGTGGCCTCGTCAACGGAGCCCCCGGCCTGCGGCGCCGGTGCCGAGCTCACGGAGATCGGGGGGGCGCCAGTGCCGTCAGCGTCCGCGGCGCTGCGGGTCGGCGGGCGGAGCCGTGGCAGGAGGACCTGTAATCAATGGTATTCAGAGAACTCACATATACATACACAAACCTTCATGTGAGCCGATGTGTGCCGGAACCCCGCGGGATCATGGCCAATATCGCTTTTCTTCAGTTATTTTGACCACATATGACCGCGGTGTTACGATGGCTTCGTGTTCATGCTTCGCCTGAGATATCTGCCCGCCGCCGTCATCGGGGTGGGTGTTGCCGGGGTCGTCTCCTTGCTCGGTCCCATCGAGGATCGCGTCCGCGCCGCCCCCGGCCGGGCGGCCAACCAGGCCCGGGAGGTCTACCTGGCCTCGCTGTATGTCCAGCCCTCCCCTGCCGGCGCGCGGGGGAGCGAGGCATCACCGCTGCGGGATCGGACGGGCTACTGGAACGGCGTGCCGGACCGCAAGCTGCTGCGCCGGATCCAGCGCCAGCCCATCCGCAAGATCTCGTTCAACCGCGGGGGCTCGAGCCTGTCGCTGCGGCTGCACCTGGCCGACGGCTCCAGCGCGGCCTTCAAGCCCGAGCAGATCCATCCGCAGACCGTGCCCCGCAAGGAGATCGCGGCCTACCGGCTCAACCGGTTGCTCGGCCTGTCCCGGGTGCCGCCGGCAACCTGGCGGGTGGTGACCCTCAAGGAGCTCTACACCCACGTCGACCCCGAGCAGAAGCACCTGTTTTTCCGGTTCCGCAAGGAGGCGCGCTTTCGCAAGGGAGGGCGGCTCGCCGGCGAGGTGTCCTGGTGGATCCCCCGCATCAAGTACATCCCGGTGGACCGGTGGAAAAACCGCAAGCGCTGGTACCAGTGGCTCAAAGCCTACAAGCGGCTGCCCGAGCGCTTCGCCGACGTCACCGCCCAGCTCTCGGTGATGATGATCTTCGACTTCCTCATCAACAACCCCGATCGGTTCTCGGGGTTCAACACCATGGGCACGCCGGACGAGAAGTTTCTGTACTTCATGGACAACACCTACGCCTTCCACCCGCTGCCTCACGGTGGGCGCCGGGCGCGCAGCGGGCTGCACCGCACCATGCGCTACTCACGCCGTTTGTATCGCCGCCTCAAGGCGCTGAGCTACCGGCGGCTCGAGCGCGCCATGCGGGTGGATGAAGGCTGTCCCTTCGAGCTGCTCACCGAGGCGGAGATGCGCGCGGTGATCGACCGCCGCAACTACGCGGTGCAGCACATCAACCGGGTGATCGCCCGGTTCGGCTGGCAAAAGACCATGGTGTTTCCATGAGCACGTCTGGCTGTCCCGGTTGCCTCGCGCCGGTGGACGGGCTGCTGGCCCCGGCGCCGCTGGTGCGCGACGGGCGCGTGCTGATGTGCTGCTCGGCCGCGTGCCGTGACCGCGTCCGGCGCGGAGAGGGGCCCGTCGAGGCCGAGGAGGCCCGCGTGGGCGAGGGGGCCGACCGGGCCGCGGTGGACGAGTCGGTGCAAAACGGCCCCGAGGCGGACGTGGAGGTAACGACGGCTCAATGGGCGCAAATGGTCGAGTCGGCGTCGACGTCGGCGTCGGCGGAGCGGGCGGGGTCGGCGGAGCGGGCGGGGTCGGCGGAGCGGGCGGGGTCGGCCGAGGCGTTGGCGTCGGCGCCTGCGACGCAGGCAGACCAGGCCAGCGGGCGGGGGTCGGGGCCGGACCCACTGGCGCGAGGGGTGCCGGCGACCGCCCCGCGCCGGGATCGTCCCCAAGAGCCGGACCGCGCGCGGGGGCGCTTCGCATTCGGGACCTGGTGGCGCGCTTGTCGCGGCAGGGAGGGGCCGTCCCTGCGGGGCCGCCCACGCTGGATCCTGGCTTCCCTCGCCATCGCGGTGGGTCTGCTGGCCGTGGTGGTGGCCGTGTATCTCATCTTGGAGCACGCCCAGGGGCCCCCGGCGCCGCCCGCGGCCGGGAGCGCCGGCAAGCAATCCAACGAGAGATCGCTTTGGGTGCGCGACGCGACGCGCTCGGCGGGTTCCGCGCGTTCGGCGCGCTCGTCTCCTTCGACTTCTTCGTCTCCGTGGCCCTCCGCCCGCGCACCCGAAGGGCAGGCAGGGACGGGGCTGGGCGCTGGAGTCGGGGGGGGCGGTGCCCGGACCAAAGGGCTCCGCGCCGGCCGACCCGCCCGACGGCGCGGCCTGCTCGCCCTCAAGCAGCGCTCCTGGCAGGTGCTGGAGTCCTTTTTGGACAGCTCCGTGGTACGCTTTCGGCTCGTGGCCGCCGGGGTCCTGGCCGAGCAGGGCCACGAGGGGGCGCTGCAGACCCTGCGGCGCGCCCTGGAGGCCAAGCTGTGGACCACTCGGCGGCTGGCGGCCGAGACCCTGGCGTGCCAGGGACACCCGGAGGGCTTCGCCGCCCTGCGCGAGGGCCTGACGTTCGAGCGCCGGTCCGTGAAGTGGGCGTCGGCCTTCGCCCTGGCCCGCTGCGGAAACTCGGCGGGGCTGACCCTGCTCAAGCAGATGACCCGGCGTCGCGAGCACCGGCTGCCGTCCTACGAGGCGCTGGCGCGCCTCGGCAGTGAGGAGGGCAAGCGCCACCTGCGGAAGGTGCTGCGCCGCGGGCGGGCGTCCTATGACCGGCTGCGGGCCGCGGTGGCTTTGGGCCGCGCCGGTGATCGCAGCGGGCTCTCCCTGCTGCGCGAGCGGCTCTCGCGCCAGGGGCCCAACCTGGGGGTCGCCCTCGCCCTGCAGCGGCTCGGATCGCCGGAGGCGGAGCCGGCGCTGCGCGAGGCCCTCGAGCACGCGGCGTTGCGGGTGCAAGCCGCCCGCGCCCTGCGCGCCTACGGCAACGTGAGCGGCGTGTCGAAGATGGCGCCGCTGCTCGACTCCCGGCTGCGCGAGACGCGGCTCACGGCCGCGGCGGCCATCGTGCTGCTCACCACGCAGTCCCGCGCGGAGGCGCCCTAGCCATGGCCCGTACGCTCTGGCTCTACAACCTCTACCGGGCGCTGTGCACCGCGCACCTGCACCGGCCCTTCTACGTGTTCGTGTTCCTGGAGCGTGGCCTGTCCATGGGACAGATCGTCATGCTCCACATGATCTTCAGCGCGGCGGTGATCACCCTGGAGGTGCCCACCGGCGCCTGGGCCGACCGGCTCGGTCGCCGGCCCTCCATGGGACTGGGGGCGCTGCTCATGGCGCTCGCGTCGGTGGGCTACTTCCTGGCGCCCGGCTTCGGGGCCATCGCCGTCTGCGAGTTTTTGTTCGCGGCCGGGCTCACCTTGACCTCGGGGGCCGACTCGGCCTACCTGTACGACCAGCTCCAGTCCGTCGGGCGGGCCGACGAGTACCTGCGCCGCGAAGCCACGGCCTCCGGGGCGAAGTACATCGGGCTCGGTATGGCGGCCGCCGCCGGCGGGCTGCTGGTGCACTTCGTGGAGGCCCGGGCCACGTTCCTGGTGACCGCCGCGGCGAGCTTCGGCGCCTTCCTTTTGACCCTGGCCTTCCCGGCTACCCGCAGCCCGGCCGTCTCGGGGGGCGCCGCGGCCGCCGGGGTGGGGTCCCGGGCCGGGCCGCGCGCCGTGCCCATCGCCCGGCGCATGGGCGAGGCGGTGCGGGTGATCCGGCACAACCGGGCCCTGTGGTGGGTGATCCTGTACTCCTCGCTCATCTTCGTGCTCATCCGGGTGAGCGACACCCTGTTCCAGCCGGTGCTGCGCCACCAGGGCTTCGACAAGGTGGGGGTGGGGCTGGCCTTCGCCGGGCTCAGCTTCGTGGCCGCCGCCGCCGCCCTGCGCCTCGGGCGGGTGTCCTGGAAGCGGTGGGAGACCCCCCTGCTGTGGGCCCTGCCGCTGGCGCTGGCGGCCTGCTACCTGTTCGTGAGCATGTTCGGCCCCTTCGTGGCGGTGGCCCTGATGGTGCCCCACTTCGTGGTCTCGGGCCTGTACTCGCCGGTGGTCAAGACCCTGCTCAACGAGCAGCTCGACTGCTCCCACGTGCGGGCCACGGTGCTTTCGGCCGAGAGCGCGATCAAGCGCCTGGTGGTGCTGGGGGTCACCGGCGTGCTCGGCGTGATCTTCGAGCTGAGCCGCGACGCGGAGCAACCGGGCGCGGCCTCGCCGGCCGGCATGCGCGCGGCCCTGCTGGCCTGCGGCGTCATCGCCCTGCTGGCCGTGCTCACCCAGGCCCTGTATCAGCGTCACCGCCAGCGCCGGCGCACCCCGCGCCCCGCCCCCCGCTCCGAGCCCCAAGGGGGCGTGGTGGGCCCCACCTCCTACCCCGCGGCGTGACCCGGGGCCTTGTCCCCGCGACCCTGTCCCCGCGAAGTCCCCGCGAAGTCCCCGCGACCCTGTCCCCGCGACCCTGTCCCCGCGACCCTGTCCCCGCGAAGTCCCCGCTACCGTCCCCGCGACCGTCCCCGCGACCCCCCGGCACCGTACCGTTCGGGAGAAGGTCGGTGGCCGCCGGCTTGGGGGGAAGGTCGACGGCAGCCGGACTGGTAACAGACCGGGACTCGGGGTACACTCCGCCCCCGGTATTGGAGGTGACATGCGACCCGTCGCGTTTCTCTTGCGATTGAGCCTGGTTTCCGTGCTTTTTCTGGCGCTGGCGGCGTCGCCCGCCGCGGCGCAAGTGGTGCCGGGGGACAAGAAGGTCGACTGCCGCTGGGGCAAGCCGCAGAAGATGGACGCCATCCCCGGCTGCGGTGTGCCCCGGCGCCTGCACGTGGAGCTCCCTGCTGGCGCCGAGCGGATGATGTTCGCCAAGGACGACAACCCCACCCTCACCCGCTACATGTACCGGGGGCGGGCCATCGGGGCGAAGGCCCGGACCTTCAAGCGGATGATCAACGTGGCCCGCACGGATCTGGTGCTTTGCCCCAGCGATTTTCAGAAGTCGCGGATCCTGGCCTTCCGCGTGGTCGAGGACCGCAAGCTCAAGGGCCGCCCCACCTGCGAGCTCGGTCCCCCCGGCAAGGACGGGAGCAAAGAGGACGGCATGGAGGCCATGGGCGCGCCCGCCATGCGTCCGCAGGCCATGGGGGCCGGCGCCAGCAAAGCGGGGGGGGACATGGCGGCCATGGGGCCGCGCACCGTGAACAGCGCCATCGAGCGCACCCGCCCGGTGAGCCAGCGGGATCTCGTCAAGATGCGGCGCGCCATGAAGATGGACACCCTGGCCCGGCTGCTGGGCTTTCTGGGCCTGCTGTTCGGGGTGGCCGCCGCGGCGGGGGTGCTGGTGCTGGCCTTGACCCTGCGGCGCCGCGTGCGGCGCCTCGAGCGGGATCTGGACCGCTCCCGGGCCGACGACGCGTGAGCCGAGGCGTGAGCCGAGGCGTGAGCGGATCCACCGCCGACCCCCCCCGCTCCGTCTACGTCCTGTCGCTGGGCTGCGCCAAGAACCGCGTGGACTCGGAGGTGCTACTCGGTCGGCTGCGAGCCGAGGGCTACGACGTCACCGATGACCCGGAGCAGGCCACCCTGATGGTGATCAACACCTGCGGCTTCATCGAGGCGGCCCGGGAGGAGTCGGTGGACGCTGTGCTGGAGGCGAGCCGCTGGAAGGCGGCCCGGCCCGGACGCACCCTGCTGGTGGCGGGCTGTCTGGTGCAGCGCTACGGCCAGGAGCTGGCCGAGTCGCTGCCCGAGGCCGACAAGCTGCTGGGCACCTCCCGGCTCGATCAGGTCACCGAGCTCCTGCAGCAGCCCGGGCGGCTGCGGACCGAGGCGGGCGCAGCCTCCTACCTGTACGACCACCGGGATCGCCGCGAGCCGTCGCTGGGGCGCCACAGCGCCTACGTGAAGATCGCCGAGGGCTGCGATCGCCCCTGCGCCTTTTGCGCCGTGCCCGCCATCCGCGGCCCGCAGCAGAGCCGGGAGCCGGCCTCGGTGGTCACCGAGGTGGAGGACCTGGTGGCCCGGGGCGTGCAGGAGATCAACCTGGTGGCCCAGGATCTCACGGCCTATGGCCGTGATCTCGGGGGCACCCCCGTCCACGGGCGCGGCGGCGCGGCCGCGAGCCGAGGCGCGGCCGCGAGCCGAGGCGCGGCCGCGAGCCGAGGCGCGGTCGCGAGCCGGGGGCCGGCAGCCCGACCCACCCTGGCCGGCCTGGTGGAGTCGCTGGCCGCGGTGCAGGGGCTCGGCTGGCTGCGGCTGCTGTACGCCTACCCGAGCGAGGTGGACGACGCCCTGGTGTCGGCCCTTTCCCGCCCCCCGGTGGTGCCCTACCTCGACATCCCGATCCAGCACGTGGACGACCAGGTGCTGCGGCGCATGCGGCGGGGCTACACCGGGGACACGGTGCGCCGCCTGGTAAAGCGGCTGCGCGCGGCGATCCCCTGTCTCACCCTGCGGACCTCGCTGCTGGTGGGGCACCCGGGCGAGACCCCGGCAGCCTTCGAGCGGCTGCGGGCCTTCGTGCAGCAGACCGAGCTGGATCACGTGGGGGTGTTCGCCTATTCCCCGGAGCAGGGCACCCCCGCGGCCTCCCTGCCGGATCCGGTGCCGCCGGAGGTGGCGGCCGAGCGCGCCGAGGCCCTCATGGAGGACCAACGCCGCATCTCGCGGCGGCGCCTCGGGCGCCGGGTGGGCACCACGGCGGTGGTGCTGCTCGAGGGGGTGTCACCCGAGAGCGACTGGCTTCGCGCCGGGCGTCTCGCCTGCCAGGCCCCCGAGGTGGACGGGCAGGTGATCCTGGCCGACGTGCCCGAGGGGTTGGCTCCGGGCACCTTCGTGCGGGCCGACATCGAGCAGGCCGGGGACTACGACCTGGTGGGGCGGTTCACCACCGTGGCCGAGCCCCTGGCCGAGCCCGAGCCCCTGGCCGAGCCAGAGCCCCTGGCCGAGCCAGAGCCCCTGGCCGAGCCAGAGCCCAGGTCTCCTGCAGATTCGTGAGGTCGGTATCCCAGCATCGGCGCGCTCGGCGCCCTCAGCGCTCGCGGGTGAGCTCGAGGGTGAGCCGCTCGCGGGCCTTGGACTCCAGGTCGTCGGCCTGCAGGGTATAGCGCCCCTGCAAGGAGACCGTGACCTTCTCCGGCAGCCCGGTGGCGGGGTCCACGGTGGCCTCCAGGCTCCCCTCCACGCGTCCCTGGCTGCGGAGGCGGTGCCCGAGGGTCTGGGTTCGGTTGCGCAGCCGTCCGCGCACCTTGGCCGTGAGCACGGACAGCGTGCGGTCCCCGGCCTGGCGCTTCTTTTCATAATGATAGCGCCGGTGAAGCAGCAGATCCGTCTGGCCGTGGTAGCCGGCGCGCTGCAGCAGGGTGTCGGCGGGCTGGCTGCGGCGCCAGCCGAAGCGCCGCGCTACGCGCCAGCGCGCCCCGGGGCCCACGGCGGCTTGCGGGTAGGCAGGTAGCAGCAGCGGCGCCACCAGCGCCAGGTTCACCGGAGTGAGCAGATCCGGGCTGTCTTGCAGCCGGTCCAGGGCGCCCCGGGGCCCCAGGGTCCCCTCCAGCAGCACGTGGGTGGGTCCGACCTGGGGCGCGGCCTGGGGTGGCGCGGGCTCGAGGCGCAGCACGTTGAGCAGCCGCACCCGGAAGGAGGGATCCCCGCCGCGCCCGAAGCCGAGCGCCACGCGCAGCCGCAGCCGCGCTCGCGGGGCGGGGGCCTTCGCCTTGCGGGGACCCGTCCCGCCGCCTTCGCGGGTGGCCGCGAGCTGATACACCACGTCCTGCCCCGACGGCAGCCGGTAGCGCAGCGGCTGGCGCGGCGCGCGCCCCGGCGCCTCGAGCTTCTGCTCGGGATCGAACCGGGAAAACGCGTCGCCGTGGGCCTTGGAGCAGGAGGTGCATCCGCTCGAGGGCATGGCCAGGGCTAGGGCGAAGGACAGACCTGCGGTCAGGGCCCTTGCTGCAATGAGCGCGGAAGCTTTTCTTGCGCGATCCCTTGGGATCTGCCGTGATCGCGAGGGCGGCATGCGCTGGTTCCTACCACAGATCGGGATCGGTTGCCAACGCGGAGGGGATCAGATCCGGGGCGTCGAGCGGGTAGTTTTTAGCCCCGGTTGCGACCTCGATGAGCGTTGCCATTGCGCGCCGCCTCTTTTCAAGGCAGCCTCGATGTGAAATGATGTGCTGCGTCATTGGCAGCACTGGTAGCGAAGGAGCCCGATATGAAACGAAAGCTCATCCTCCTGTCCTTGGTGGTGGGCGTGGCTGGATGTGGCGAGGGATACGGATTGCAGGATTTCGACGCCGGCACCGCGCCCGACGCCGGGGAGCCGGCCGACGGCGGGGAGCAGCCCGACGCGGCGGTAGCGCCCGACGGTGGCGAGGACCCCGACGCCGCCCCCGGGCCCGACGCCGGGTGCACCGTGGGCCAGTCGCAGCCCTGCGGCTGCTTGGGGGGCCTGCAGGGGACCCAGGATTGCGAGGCGGGCGGCCAGTGGGGAAGCTGCCAGTGTCCTTCGTGCACCCCGGTGGGGCACGACGAGGACGGCGACGGCGTGGATGACGCCTGCGACAACTGCCCCACCTGGCAAAACACCGGGCAGGCCGACGGCGATGGCGACGGGCTGGGGGACGCCTGCGAGTGGCCCGGCGAGCCGTCGCGCCTGAGCCAGATCACCGCCTGGGAGTCCTGGGCCAGCGGTCCTCCCGCCCCCGCGGGCTGGACGTTGCCGGGGGACTTCACGGTGCAGACCGACTATGTGGAGGCGCAGGCGAACGTCGCCAACGCCATCTGGGCCGAGCCATTGGAGCGGCCCTACGCGGTGGAGACGACCTTCACCCCGGCCGCCATGGTGGACGACGGCTGGATCGGCCTGCTGTTCGCCTACGCCGACGTGGGCACCGGGTCTCCGGCCTGGTACGGCTGCTTTCTTTCGCGCAGCACGGACTTCGGCGGCACCGACACGGCGCTGCAGATCTGGCACTGGCCCGGGAGCGGGCAGGGGGTGAGCTTCCTCGAGGGCGCCCCCGATCCGGAGCCCTCCTCCACCGCCGCTGCGGTGTCGCGTCGGATCCGCGTGCTGGTGGAGGGCACCACCATCCGCTGCCAGTTCGAAAACGATGTGGGCGATACGGCGGAGGTCACCCACGCGCCGAGCTTCCCGACGAACCTCGCGTACGACGGGGTCTTCGGCTACCGCGTCTACCATTGGGGCGCGCAGTTTCAAAACATCGTGGCCTACGAGTGACGCCGCCGGTGGCTCGAGCAGCTCAAGCAGCCAAGGCGGCGCCGTCGGCGCCGCCGACGCCGGCGGCGGAGGGCAGCCCCTCGCGCGACGAGCGCCTGCAGGCCCTGGCCGAGCAGACCTTCGACCTGCTCGTGGTGGGGGGCGGGATCACCGGCGCTGGGGCGGCCCGTGACGCGGCGCTGCGCGGGCTGAAGGTGGCGCTGGTGGAGCGCAGGGACTGGGCGGCGGGGACCTCCTCGCGCTCGTCCAAGCTGGTGCACGGCGGGCTGCGCTACCTGCAGACCTACCAGCTCGGACTGGTGCGCGAGTCTACTGCCGAGCGGGCAGTGCAGCTCCGGATGGCTCCGCACCTGGTGCAGCCCTGCGAATTCATGATGCCCGTGTACCAGGAGCACAAGCACAGCCTCTGGTTCATCAACCTGGGGCTGTGGCTCTACGACGCTCTGGCGCTGTTTCGGGTGCCGCGGCTGCACCGCAAGCTCGAGGCGGCGCGCACTCTCGCGCGCCAGCCCGGCATGCGCCCCGACGGGCTCGAGGGCTCGGTGACCTACTTCGACGCGGCCACCGACGACGCCCGGTTGACCCTGGAAAACGTCCTGGACGCCGAGGCCCTCGGGGCGGTGACCCTGAACCACGCCCCGGTGATCGCGCTGCTGCGCGAGCAGGGCCGCTACGTCGGGGCCCGGGTGCGAGACGGGCTCGAAGGATCCAGCGTGGAGGTCCGGGCCCACCTCGTGGTCAACACCACCGGCCCCTGGACCGACCGCCTGCTGGCGCTCAACGACCCCCCGGCCGCCCCGCTGCTGCGGCCCACCAAGGGGGCCCACCTGGTGTTTTCCCGCGAGCGCCTCCCGCTGGAGCTGGCGGTGGCCATGGTCCACCCCCGCGACGGGCGCGCCATGTTCGCCATCCCCTGGGGCGACGAGGTGTACGTGGGCACCACCGACATCGACTATCAGGGCTCTTACGACCGCCCCTACTGCGGGGTGGACGATCGCGATCTGATCCTGGAGGTGGCGAACCACTACTTCCCCGGGAGCCACCTTCAGCCCGCCGACATCCGCGGGACCTGGTGCGGCCTGCGGCCCCTGATCGCCCCTGCGGAGCAGATACACGCCAGCAAGGTGAGCCGTGAGCACGTGCTGTTGGGCGGCGAGGACGGCCTGCTCACCATGACCGGCGGCAAGCTCACCACCTATCGACTGATGGCCCGGGAGCTGGTCAACCGCGCCGTGAAGCTGCTGCGCGGACGCAAGCTGGTCGATCGTTCTGCCAAGCGCTGTCGCACCCGCAAGCGCCCGCTACCCGGCGCGCAGGGGCTTTCGGGCAAGACCCCCCTGGCCGATCTGACCCGCGACCTCGGGGCCCGCTACGCCCTGGCGCCGCCGCTGGCCCGACACCTGGTCGACACCTACGGCAGCCGGGCCGCGGCGGTGGCGGAGCTCGCCGGCGGCCCGGCGGATCTCACCCCCCTGTGCCCGTCCCAGCCCGTGCTGCCGGTGGAGGTGGATCACGCGGCGCTGCGCGAGCAGGTCGGGACGCTCGAGGACTTCCTCGGCCGCCGCACCCAGCTCCTTTTCCGCGCGCCGCAGCAGACCCTGGAGATCGCCCCGCAGGTGGCCGAGCGCCTCGGCCAGCACCTCGGCTGGGACGCGGCCCAGCGCGAGGAGCAGGTGCGCCGCTTCGTCGAGGAGGTCCGGGGCTCGCTGGTCTGCACCCAGGAGACGTGAGCATGGAGACGTAAGGGCTCGTCACAGAATAAAATGTCCAACTGAGGTCTCGCGCAAGAATACGGTATCAATGAGACTTTTTCCCAGACGCGCCATTTCCTCGTTCGTTTCCCCGGCGCCCATCGCCCGGGCGTTGGCGAAGGGAGCGTCCGCTTACGGGCCGCTGGCTTTCGGTACGTCGGCGTTGGCGCTGGCGTTGGCGCTGGCGTTGGCGCTGGCGTTGGCGCTGGCCGGCGCGGCGCCGGCGGCGGCGGCCGGCGGCACGCCCCGGGGCTGGGAGCTGGGACGGCGGGCCGGCGCCTGCGTGGCCCGGGCCGCGGGGCGCAAGGGGCCGGCGAAGGGCAAGGCGAGCGCGAAGGCGAAACCGCGGGCGAAGGCGAGGGTGAGGCGGAAGGGGGCGGCGAAGGGCAGGGCGCGCGCGGCGCGGCGGCCGGGGCGGTCGGCGCCGCGGCGGGTGACGGCGGCGGACAAGAAGCGGGCTCGGGCGCTTTTTTTCAAGGGGCTCAAGGCCTTTGCCCGGGACGCCTACCCGGACGCGCTGGCCTACTTCAACGCCTCGTATCGGTTGGTGGAAAAGAGCGTGGTGCTCTACAACATCGCCATGTGTCACCGGGCGCTGTTTCAGTACACCAGGGCCATCGGCGCCTTTCGGCGGTACCTGCGGCGCAAGGCGCGCAAGGCGCGCAAGGGACGCCCCCTGCCGTGGGCGAAAAAGCGCAAGATCAAGCGCTTCATCGCGCAGATGGAAAAGAAGCTCGGCCGGGTGAAGCTGCTGGTGCACCCCGAGGGGGCCACCATCCGCGTGGACGGCGAGGTGGTGGGCCGGGCGCCGCTCGACGAGCCGGTGAAGGTGGATCCGGGGCGGCGCACCGTGAAGATCACCCACCCGGGGCGGCGCACGGCCACGCTGTCGCTCGACGTGGCCAGCGGGCAGCTCGTGTCCATGGGGGTGCGGCTGCAGCCCCAGCACCGCGACGGGCGGCTGGTGATCCAGTGCGCGCTGAAGCAGTGTCGGGTCCGGGTGGACGGAGGCAAGCCCCAGTCGCTGCCGGTGACCCTGTCGCTGCGCGCCGGGGTGCACCGGCTGCGGGTCACCGCGCCGGGGCACCTGCCCCAGCGCATGGAGGTGCGGGTGCTGCCCGACGAGACGGTGCGGCGGGAGGTGCGGATGGTGCCGGAGGTCGCGGGCTCGACAGGCGGGGACGGCGGCGAGACGCCGGTGCTCGAGACCTGGTGGTTCTGGACGGTGTTGTCGGCTGCGGTGGTGGCCGTGGGCACCACCACGGGGCTGGTGGTGTGGGACCAGACGCGGGAGCGGACCCCGCGCGCGGATTTTACATGGCAGCTTCCTTGATGCGCATCGCTGGGGGTGGCGGTGGTCGGGGGCGGGGCTCGCGTCGGCCGAAACGCGTGCGCGGTCGGGCGCCGCGGGGGCCGGCAC
>CAYFWA010000048.1:0-18625 GCA_964346625.1 uncultured Myxococcales bacterium | reverse complement strand
CCCTTACGGCACACTCGTCGTAGCGGAGCCGTAGACTCCCAAGGCAGCCGCAGGCGCGAATCGGACGCAGGGCTGGAACAGTCCGGGGAGCGGGTTGTGGGTCGGCGGAGAGGGGTGGAGGGGGGAGCGAAACGGGAGAAGGAACGTGGGGGCGAGCGGCTAGTCCATCCCGCCACCGAGCATGCCGCCGAACTCGTCTCCGCCGCTGTCGCCGCTGTCTTCACCCACGGCGGGGCCCGCCTGAGTGGCCTTTCGGCGCTTGTTGAGCCGGGCCTGCTTCTCACGGCCCTCCTTGCGGAGCTGCTCGGTGGTGCCCGAGCCGCGGCCCATGGTGTAGAGCCCGCCGAACATGAAGGCCACCAGGCCCGCGATGAACACCACCGCGGCCACCTTGCCGTAGCCGGGGGCGATGCGGGATTCCCGCTCGAACTTGGTCATCTCCCCCGAGCCCAGCTTGCCCAGATCCGGCTCGTTGGGATCCTCGATGGACACGCGCTTTTTGAGCACGGTGATGATGGTCATGGCGGTGATGGCCACCACGGTGGCGAGCACCCCGAACAGCAGCAGGGGCAGGATCACCTTGTAGATGCCCGGCACGGACTCCTCGGCCTCCATGCCCTTCTTCATCGCCGGGGCCCAGGCCAGGATCGGTAGCAGCAAGCTCGAGACGGTCATGTATCTCTCCTTCCCGCGATACGCCGCCCGCATCGCAGAGGGCGGTCCACGGGTTTTGACACGCTTCTCGACGGTCCTAAGGTATATCCGCCAGGCCACCGGAAGTCAAAACAAAAGCGAAGGGATGGACCGCCATTGGCCCGGGAGCCGCGGTGTGCGGCCGGGCCGGATTTCCGGGTCCGCTTTCCGGATCCAGATCCACGGATTGAGTGAGACAACCGGGATTTTCCGGGGTTCCCGTCGATTTCCAGGCTGTTCCGGGGTATTCCGCCGAATTTCTGTTTTTTGGGGAATCCTGCGAGCCGCTACGCTGGCTCGCATTCAGCGCGACAGCCGCAGGGGCTCGAGATCCTTGGCGCGGAGGCCGAAGCGCGCCAGCAGCGTCCCGGTGAGGGTCTCGAGATCGGCCTGCCGCTTGAGCACGGCCAGCCGCGCCGACAGCGCCTTGTGGGCCGTGGCCACGGCCTCGTTTTGAAGCTGCAGGACCACGTACAGGCTCGATCGCCCGGTCGCATGGCGCTTACGCTCGTTTTCCAGGCGCAGCTTTGCCAGCCGGTGCTCCTCGGCCGCAGTCTCGGCCAGGCGGCGATCGAGCTGAAGCTGGGCCGCGGTGCGCGTGGCTTCCGAGATCAGCCGCTGCTCGAGCTCGTCGATGGCCACCTTCTGCCGGCGCACATCCAGCCGGGCCTTGGCCCGGGCGGCCCGGGCGGCGTGGTTCCCGATGAGATACGAGAAGGTCAGCCCCACCGACCAGCTCAGGCTGTCGAACTTGAACAGGGTCTCGTGGGCGGCGCCAAAGGAGCTCGCGCGCCCCTGGGGACCCACCGCGGCCGAGACATCCAGCGACGGCCAGGTGTCGCGCTGCCGGGCCGTCAGCTCGATCTCCTTGATCTTGAGTTGCTCGAGGGCGGCCAGCAGATCCCGGCTGTGGCGCAGGGCGGCGCGGGCCGCCTCGTGCGCGGTGGGGGCTTTGCCGTGAAACGGGTTTTCGGGCTGCGTGGTACCGATCAGGCCCTGGGAGGGGCGGATCCGTTGCCCGGTGAGCATCCGCAGCGCCAGCGAGGCCTGCAGCCAGGTGGTCCGGGCCTCCAGCAGCCCGCGGCGTTGCTGCGCCACGGCGAAGCGATAGTCCACGAGGTCAGCCTCGGCCATGCGTCCAGCCTCCACCAGGGCCTCGGAACGGGCCAGGTCGCGCTCGGCCTGCTGCACGGCCTGGCGCTGCACCTGCACGCCGGCCTCGGCGGCCACCACGTCCAGGTAGGCCTTGTACAGATCGCGCACCACGGCCTCGGCCTTGGCCCGGGCGGCCCAGGCCGCCGCGCCGCGCGACAGCCGCGCCTGGCGCAGGGCCGCGAGGTTGGTGTCGAGCCCCATGCCCTTGAGCAAGGGGTGGGAGACCTTCAGGGTGAGGGCGCTGTCCCAGGTTTCGGTTTCGTTTTCGAAGGGATCGCCAGAGAAGCTGAAGCGCGTGAGGGACGTGGAGCGGCTCGTGGTGAGCTCCAGCGACACCGTACCGCCGGTGGGCAGCTTCTGGCTGGCGCCGAGGTTGTACTCCAGCCCCGAGGAGCGCAGGGTCTGGATGTTGAGCTCCTCCACGGGCGCGCTGGTGCTGCGGCGGTAGCTGATCCCTGCGCCCAGGGCCGTGTCGTATTCCCCCCGGGCGGTGCGCACGCCCTGGCGGGCCTGCGCGAGGTCCAGCCCCGCCCGCTTGAGGTCGCGGTTTTTCTTCAGCGCCTGGGAAAGCAGCCGCTCGAAGGAGACGCGCTGGATGTCGGCCCCGCTCGGCGCGGCGCGCCGGGACCGGCGGTGCGCGCCCCGGCGCGCGCCCCGACTCCTGGTGGATCGCGCGCGAGCGCCCGGGGGCGCGGTGCGCGCGCGCATGCGCAACCTCGCGTCCCGTCCGGCGGCGCGCGCGCGAGCGCCCGGGGGCGCGGTGCGCGCGCGCATGCGCAACCTCGCGTCCCGTCCGGCGGCGCGCGCGCGGTCGGCCGGGGGCGCGGCACGGTCGCCAGGGGCCACCGTCCGATCCCCCGGTGCCGGGGGCGGCGTGGGCGGCGGCGCCGTGAGCAGCAGCGGGACCAGGATGGCGTGGGGCGTGATCATGGCGGTCTCCAGCAATCCGCGGCCCGAGGGTTTGGATTCATGAGGGATTCATGAAGGCTCGTCCAGGGCCTCCAGCGAGTTCTTTTCAAAAGAGGGGGTGTCCGGGAAAACGAAAAGTCACCCCTCCGGGCACCTCAGAAACCATGGCGAACATACCACGGGGTGCACATTTTTCCTGGAACGAAATCGAGGCGGAAAGCGACCTGCAGCGACTGTTGCTGGTCCTGCGGGTGCTGCCCGACGAGCAGCTCGTGCGCGTCTTGGAGCGCCGTCGCGGTCGCGGCCGCAACGACGACCCGATCCGTCCTTGCCCAAGCGCCTTGATTGCCGGCGGGGTCTTCAGTCACCCGACGGCGGCGGCGCTTTTGCGAGAGCTGCGCCGAAACGCCGAGCTGCGCCAGGTCTGCGGTTTCGATCCGTTTGCCGGCTCCAACGCGGCTAGCGCGCGGACGGCAGCGCCTCGGACCCATGCGCAATGGATAGAAGCCAGGGCTCAAGCAAGCGGGTTGACTTCGAGCAGATCCTGTGACGTAGTCTATAGTCTTATACTGGCGAATAATGCTGTGGCCTGAAACACATTGGCTCCTCTTCTGGACCGGGGGTGGCCGAAGCAGGACCCCCGTGCAATACTTTTCGAGGATTCGGTGCTCGCTCGCGGGTGCCAGGTGCGTGGCTTGGTAGGAGAACCTGTCCGTTGGCATCCGAGGATTGGAAAACCCGTATCACCAAAGTTTCTGCGGTCCAGACGGTCCCCACCGGCGAGGCGTGCCTCGTCTGGGTGTACCCGCCCGACGCGGACATCGGCAAGCGCTTCGAGCTGGACAAGGATGAGCTGATCCTCGGTCGCGGCAGCGACGTGGACATCATCATCGACCGGGACTCGGTGAGCCGGCGCCACGCCAAGATCATCTGCACCGATGGCAGCTACGCGGCGATCGATCTCGGCAGCACCAACGGCACCTACGTCAACGACGAGCCGATCTCCGAGCGGACGCTACGCGACGGGGACCTGCTCAAGATCGGCAACGTTATCTACAAGTTCCTGGTGGGTGGCAACGTGGAGTCGGCCTACTACGAGGAGATCTACAAGCTCACGATCTTCGACGGGCTGACCCAGGCGCACAACAAGCGTTACTTCATGGAGTTCATCGAGCGGGAGCTGGCCCGGGTGGGCCGCACCGGGCGACCCCTTTCGCTGGTGATGTTCGACATCGATCACTTCAAGCCCATCAACGACACCCACGGGCACCTCACTGGCGACGCGATCCTCAAGGACCTGTGCAGCCGCGTACGCAAGAGCGTTCGCAAGGACGAGCTGCTCGCGCGCTACGGCGGCGAGGAGTTCGCCGTGGTGCTCCCGGAGGCCGCCCGCGACGGCGCCGTGGAGTTCGCCGAGCGCATCCGCCGGCTCGTGGAAGCGGAGCCGTTCCAGTTCGAAGGCGACTCCATCAAGGTCACCATTAGCCTCGGCGTCGCCACCACCTGGGGCGAGACCGTCTCCCCCAACGCCTTCATCAAGCAGGCCGACGAGAACCTCTACGCCGCCAAAAACGGTGGCCGAAACCAGGTGGTGGGCTAAGGGAGCGGGTCAAAATAACTCCGGCATTCGGCCGCCGATCCATCCATTCTGTCTGCGTCGCTCGTCGGGACTCCTTTTCTTTTATGGATTCAACGAAAGGCCGGCGACCAGTCTCCGGGGCGATTCTGGGCGTAGGCGACAAAGGAGATGCATCCATAGCTGGAGATGCGGACCCAGCCGGGGCGATCCGGCGCGACGTTGAACCGCGCGTTCGGCAAGATGCGGATGGTGGGCCAGGCGTCGTCGCGCGCGGCGTAGACCTTGAGCTCCGCCAGCGCGAGCCGATTGCCCGAGCGCCCCACCTGGCAGTGGTAGTTGCTGTAGCCCGAGCCGTACCAGGGGTAGGCGCCCCAGCGCAGCCGGGAGGTGGGCACCCAGGCCCGCAGCTTGATGCGGGAGTAGTTGTACACGGCGATCTCCGACCAGCGGCCCAGCACCCGCAGCCGGTAGACCCGCCCCTCGTCCACGACCCGCCCCACCGCCGAACCCTTGGCCGCGCCGTGCAGCGTCCCGGGCGACACCACCATGGCGCTGCCCCCGGGGTAGCGGCCATTGAGCCGGGAGTAGCGCGCCGTGGCCGCGCCGAGATCGGCCCCCTTCATCCAGCACTCGAGCGGGAGGTAGCCCATGAGGCGCACCCGGGCCCAGCCGCGGCGTACGTGCACGACGTGCACCAGGTGTCCGCCGGCCACCTCACCGATCGGGGCCCCTCCCGGTCGCCCGTAGAGCTTGCTCGATTGCTGAACCCGCAGCCCCAGCGTCGAGGTGGGGACCCAGCCCCGCACGCGGATCAGGCCGGCGGTCTCCACCCGGCTCCAGCCCCCGCGGCGCTCGAGGACCTTCATGTGCAGCCCCACCCGCAGCCGGATGGTGGCCTCGCCATCGGGACGAGCACGCAGATACAGCGGGGTCGAGCGCCGGGAGTAGCCACCGTGGTGCCGATAGCGGCTTGCCCCGGCAGGCTTGCTGGCCTTGGCCCCAGCCTTACCCGGGCGCGCCTTGGGCGGCGCCGGGGGCTGCATGGAGACGATCAGCCGCAGGTCCTCGGCCGCCGGGCGTACCGCCGGGCGCGCCACCGGCCGCGTCGCGGGCGTGCCGCCACCGCGCGCAAGGCCCGGGGCAACGCCGAGCAGCACGGCCGCCAAGAGCAACGCAGACAGCGACCACGGACTCGGCGTCGTGCAAGGCGACCGCCGCATGAGCACCTCCGGGATTTCCGACCCGGGATCCAACGCACCGGGCGTCTATGAGGTCTGAGGGCTCGGGAGGAGTCGGGAGGGGTCGGAGGGCCACCGGCCCGAAACCTCGATTCGATCCCTATCGCCAGTATAGCCTGCGGTCGCTCACCGCGAGCATTTTTTTCCGCGGCTCGCCCTCGCCCCCCCGGCCTGCTACACTGGCCCTACCCATCTCGCTTTGGCGCTGAGCCGTCCGCTTCCCTGGCGTCGCGGGGATCACCGGTCCATGGGGGGAGGGAAGCCGTTGGATCACACCCCCATGTCGCCTGCTCTGCGAATCTATCTCGTGCCTGGCTTCTTCGGCTTCGCCAACCTCGGCGAGCTGCGCTACTTCGTGCAGGTGCACGAGCTTATGCACGACCGCCTGACCGCTCGGGGGCTCACGGCGCGAATCCACGACGTGGCCACCCGGCCCACGGCCTCGCTGCCAACCCGCGCGGCCCACCTGCTGGAGGTCATCGCCCGCACCGCCGGGTCCGACGACGGGCCCATTCACGTGGTGGGTCACTCCACGGGCGGCCTCGACGCGCGGCTGCTGACCTCTGCCTCTGCCACGCTGCCGACGGCGGTGGACCGGACGGCCCTGCTGCGCCGGATCCGCTCCGTGATCAGCGTGGCCACCCCCCACCACGGGACGCCCCTGGCCACGTTCTTCACCACGGTGTACGGCAAGGAGCTGCTGCGGTTGCTCTCCATGGTCACCGTGGCAGCCTTTCGGCTGGGCCGGGTCCCATTGCCCGCGGCCCTCGCCCTGGCCCAGCTCCTGCTGCGTCGCATCCCGGCGCGCCGGTGGCAGCAGGGCATCATGGACCAAGTCATGAAGCAGGCCCTCGGGGACTTCTCCGCCGAGCGCCGCCAGTCCCTGGAGCGCTTCTTCACGGAGGTGGGCGACGACCGCACCTTGCTGCCCCAGCTCACCCCCGAAGGGATGGAGCTGTTCAACGCCCAGGAGCAGCGCGCGCCGGGGCCCCGCTACGGGTCGGTGGTGATCCGGGCGCCGCGGCCGCGCCTGACCACCAACCTGCGGCTGGGTCTGCGCCCCGAGGCCCAGGCCACCTACACCCTCTACCGGGCGCTGCACAACCTCGCGGCGACCATGCCGCAGCGGTACCTGCCGGCGCTGACCGTTGGCCAGCTCGACCCGCTGGTGCGCGCCTTCGGTGCGCCGCCCGAGCCGGCGGACAACGACGCCGTGGTGCCCACCCTGTCGCAGGTCTGGGGGCCCGTGATCCACGCCGCCCACGCCGATCACATGGACGTCATGGGATACTTCGGCGACCGGCGCCATCAGCCGCCCCACGTGGACTGGCTGCAGACCGGCTCGCGCTTCGATCGCCAGTGCTTCGAGTCTCTGTGGGACGACGTGCTGCGCTTCGCCCTCGAGGCCTAAAGGAGTAGTAGTAGGAGGAGTAGTAGACGAGTAGCGCTGTGCGCCCGATGGCGCGCTAGCCGCGCAGCCGCTGCGCCAGGGCCGTATAGCGCTGGCGGACCTGATCGTTGCGGATGGCCCGGCGGATGGCCCGCGAGGATCCCACCAGCACGAATAGCTGCTGAGCGCGGGTCAAGGCGGTA
Source organism: uncultured Myxococcales bacterium (assembly GCA_964346625.1). Classification (GTDB taxonomy): domain Bacteria; phylum Myxococcota_A; class Polyangia; order HGW-17; family JAJRWW01; genus CAYFWA01. The sequence continues at coordinate 11,458 of CAYFWA010000048.1, read as the reverse complement.
TACAGCAGGTTGCGCTGCAGCAACATGTAGTGCTCGCCGAGCAGGGGCATCACCACCGCCGGAAACTCCGAGCCCTGGCTCTTGTGGACCGTGCAGGCGTACGACAGGGTGAGCTGCTCGAGCTCCTCCCGGCGGTAGCGAACGAGCCGATCGTCGAACCGCACGATGAGCTGGAGTTGGCCCACGGCGCGGCTCGTCGAGCCCGCTGCGCCCGCGCCAGCGGCGGCGGGCCCGCCAGCGGCGGCGGGCGCGGCCTGCTGCCGAACCAGCACCCCCCCCCGGGCGCCGTTGAAAACATCCTTGTCGTAGTTTTTGCGTAGCTGCATCACCTTGGCCCCCGCCCGCAGGGCGTGCCCTCCCCGCGAGATCTGCTCGCCGCCGGGGTTGAGGCGGGACTGCAGCAGCTCGTTGAGACGCAGAGTGCCGGTGTGGCCGCGCTTGGTGGGCGAAAGCACCTGCACGTCGTCCACGGGATCGAGGCCATAGCGCTCGGGGATCCGCTCACACACGGTGCGCTCGATGATCCGGGCGGCGTGCCCGGCGTCCTCGGTCTCCACCACGAACAGCTCGCCGGGCGCGGTCCCCGGCGGCCCTTGGGTGGGGGGAGGACGGAGGGGCTGTCCCTGGTTCACCTGGTGCGCCCCCACCACGATCTGGCTCCGGGCGGCCTGGCGAAACACCTCGGTGAGGCGCACCACGGGCAGCACGCCGGAGCGGATGATCTGCGCGAGCACGGCCCCCGGCCCCACCGAGGGGAGCTGGTCGGCGTCCCCCACCAGCACCAGGCGCACGGCCGCCGGCAGCGCCCGCGCCAGCGCCCGCGCCAGGGGGACGTCCAGCATGGAGACCTCGTCCACCACCACCACGTCGGCCTCCAGCGGGCGCTCGGGGTTGCGCTGGAAGCCTCCCGCCCGCGGCACGAACTCGAGCAGTCGGTGCAGCGTCCGCGCCGATCGTCCGGTGGCCTCGTGCATCCGCTTGGCCGCCCTCCCCGTGGGGGCGGCGAGCTCCACGGCGAACCCCTCGGTCTCCAGCACCTCCAGCAGCCCCCGCAAGATGGTGGTCTTGCCCGTCCCCGGCCCGCCCGTGATCACCACGACCTTGTCCCGCAAGGCGGTGGCCACCGCGTCGGCCTGAGCGGAGGCCAGGGCGACGCCCAGGCTCTGCTCCACGCGCCCTCGGACCGCCTCCCAGCGCGCCCGCACCGGCCGGCCAGTGGCCGCGAGCAGCGCGCGCAGGCGAGCGGCGAGCTCCCGCTCGGCGTGGTACAGCCGCGGGCGATAGCAGGCGCGCAGCGGCTCTCCCGCCGGGCCGTCCACCTCCTCAGCGATCACCTCACCGCTTCGCTCCAGCAGCGGCAGCTCCTGGGCCACCAGGGCCTCCTCCACGTCGAGCAGGCCGCTGGCGTGCTGCACCAGCTCCGGCTCGGGCAGATACAGGTGCCCGTCATCGGCCGCCTGGCCGAGCACGTACACGAGCCCCGCCTGGATCCGAAAGGGCGCGTCCGGGCCGATGCCCAGCGAGCCAGCGATGCGGTCGGCGGTGGTAAAGCCGATGCCGAACACGTCGTCGGCCAGCCGGTAGGGGTTCTGGCGGAGCGTGGTCACGGCCTCGGACCCGTACTGCCGGTAGACCGCCACGGCCTTGCTGGCCGACAGGCCGTGGCCCTGCAGAAACACCATCACCTGCTTCACCGCCCGCTGCTTGCCCAGGGCCTCGCGGATGGCGGCGGCGCGCTTCTTGCCGATGCCCTCCACCTCCTGCAGGCGGTCGGGGTCGTGCTCGATCACCTCCAGGGTGTCTTTGCCGAAGGCGTCCACCAGCCGGTGGGCCAGCCCCTCCCCGATGCCCTCCACCAGCCCCGAGCCGAGGTAGCGCCGGATCCCCTCCACGTTGGTGGGCACCCGGGCCGTGAAGCGCGAGACCCGGAGCTGGGGCCCCCACTTCGGATCGTTGACCCAGCGCCCGGTGAGCTGGACGGGATCTCCCTGCGCCACCCCCGGCATGGAGCCCACCACCCGCACCCGGCGCCGCTCCGCCGGCAGCTCCACCTTGGCCGCGGTCCAGCCGTTTTCCTCGTTGGTAAAGAAGATCTGATCCACTACCCCCTCCAGCGTCACCTCCTGGCCGTCGATCGGCTCGCCTGGCGGGGGGCCGGCGTCGGACAGGCCGTCGAGCACGGCCTGAGGCGGTCGGAAATCACGAGGGGGCATGGCGTGCCAAGCAGGGTACCGCCGAACCGTCTGTCCTGACAACGGCCACGGGAAACAGCCACGGGAAACAGCCACGGGAAACAGCCACGGGAAACAGCTCAACCTGGACAGGGTCCGGATCGGGAGGTATATACCCCCCTCATGGCCAACGAGAGCAAAGAAAACAGCGGTACGCGGCGCCGGTTCAAGGCCGGCGGCGGCGGCGGCGCCCAGGGCGCCGCCGAGGTGACCGACAAGCGTGGGCTCAACCGCATCCCCCAGTGGTTGACCCAGGACAAGGGCCTGCCCGACTGGCTGGCCGGCTCGGTGGTGGTGGTGGGCGGGGGGCTGGCCCTCGCCCTGGTGATCTGGCTGCTCACCGTGGTCTGGCCCGCGCGATAGCCGCCGATAGACCCGCTTCCAAGAGCCGTCGGGGGTCTCCCAAGCCGTTTCCCGGAGATGCCCCCAGCCGAGCCCCTGGGAACGGCGCGACGGGCGATACGCTACAAGCTGTGGATATCCCGGCGCCGCACCGGACGCGGGGGGCGCGGGGGACGTGGACGCCGGGGGGCCGTGCGGCCCCGGGCGCGATAGCCGCCCCGGCGGTAAACGAACGGGATCTTCTTTTTCGCGGCGCGGCCCGAGACCTCCACCGAGACGCGGAGCTGGTAGCGGCCCGGTGATACGCGCAGGCCCCGGATGGGTACCGCGATCTTGGTCACCAGCTCGGTGGCGCGCTTTTGCCACGGGCCGAGGCTCTGGTAGATGCGGGTGCCCGTGCCCGCGTCCACCACGTCCACCCGGATGGTGTAGTAGGCTTGGCTCTTGATGGCCTTGAGGCCAAGGCGGCACTTGAGCCAGAGCGTCGTCTGCCCCGGCCGGTACCGATCCTTGGCCCGCCGGGCGCGAGCGTAGGAGCCCGACTCGTCGGACAAAAAGGCCTCGAGCAGCGACACCGGGGTGTTGAGGTATTTGAGCACCTTCACGAGCAGCTTCTCGTCCTGGCGGTTGAGCCGCTCGTAGTGGTAGCTCGCTGCTTGCAGGTTGCGGTAGCGCGCCCGGAACTCCAGCGCCTGGTGCAGGTTTCGCTCGAGCTTGCTGAGCTTCTTCTCTAGCTGCGCGATCTTGCGGTCCCGGCCGCCGGCGGCGGCAGGCGCCGGCAGGGCGAGCAGCGCGAGCAGGGCGAGCGGCGCGAGCAGGGCGAGCGGCGCGAGCAGGGCGGCCGCCAGCCCTGCGGTCCGTCGCGGCCCGCGACGCGGAGTCTGCTGGGGGATGCGCATGGCTACCTCCTGCCCCGGCCGCCCCGGCGGCTCGGGCTCGCGGGCTTCACCACGAAGGGGCGATCCTCGTAGGACCAGTAGTTTCTCTTCTCGGTGCCGACGAGCACCCAAACGCGCAGGATGTACCGCCCGGGCTTGAGCCCTTGATCGAGATCTTTGACCCCCGTGGTGTCGCGCGAGCCGAAGTGGCCGCGAGTGCGCCTCAGCCCCTTGCGGTAGCGGAAGGCGCTGCGCAGCGGATGGCGACCCGGCTTGCCCCGGGCCGTGACGCCGTAGACATCGGCGCCCACCAGCAGGTGCTTGTCCGACCCCGTGAAGTCGGCGTGGACCCGGTAGCGTCCGCGCACCGAGAAGCGGGACGGGTCGAGCTTCCCCCGCCGCCCCCGGGAGCGGATCTTCAGGCGGGTGAGCTTGATCTTGGTCTCGTCTGTGCGGCGGTACCGCGAGGCCGGTGGCGAGCTCACCTTGGGGTTGACCTGGGAGATGCGGATCACCGAGTAGGTGGAGCGCTTGAGCCAGCTCTTGCCCCGGACCTTGAGGGTGGCGCGGACCTCGTACCAGCCCGGGGTGAGGCCCAGCCCCGTCACCCGCCGTCGCAACCGGAAACGGGTCCACTTGATCTTGTGGTACTCCCGGGACCGGCTAAAGTTGTACACGTAGTACAGCGAGCGCTCCTGGCCCAGGAAGTCGTACCCCGCGATGCGCCAGTCCACCGCGTAGTGGTGCTTGCCCACCAGCTCCTTGGGCACCGTGATGGATGCGTACAGATAAAAGTCGTCGCCGTCGGCGTGGTCCTTACGGCTACTGGAACGCTTCCAGTCGTTGGTGTCCGCCGAGTAGACCTCTCGGACACGAAAAGAGCCATAGCGATCCGTGTAGCTCTTGACCGGGCTGCGCCCCCCGAACAGGCGCTGAATGCGGCCCCATTTGGCCTTGAAGCTCTGCCGGCGGCGCTGATAGCGGGTCCGCGCCGAGCGGTAGTGGTCCGCCTCCTTCATGGCCTGGCGCTGCAGCACGGGGAGCGCCTCCTCGAGGGCGGCGATCCGCCGCTCGAGCTCCCGGATGCGACGAAGCTGGGCCCGCCGGGCGCGGCTGGCCTTCCAGATCCGGCGCTGCATGGCCGGGCTGAGCTTTTGCGTGGTGACCTCGTCTCCGGAGCCGGGCCCCTGGGCCCGCGCGAGGCCCGGGGCCGACACCAGCAGCGTCGAGGCCAGGATCCAGAAAACGGCTCGCATACCAAATCCTTCTGCGTTGTGGCGGGCTCGCCACCGACGTCCGCGATGGCAGGTTTTTTCTTCCGACGCCATCATGGACGACCCGTTTCGCTGGGCCCCCGCGCGCAGCGGAAGCCGAGGTACCGATACACGGCGAGCTTCTTGGTCTTGGGGTTGCGGTGGCCATAGTTGAACACCCTCCAGGTGGCGGTGAGCCGCTGCGGCTTGCGAGTGTCGGCGCCGCCGCCTCGGATCACGTACTGCGTCCCGTAGGCCCGCCCCGCGCGGCTGCCCGGATAGGGCTGGTACCGCGTGGACACCCACTCCCAGGCGTTGCCCACCAGGTGGTAGACCCCCCCCACGGGCACCCCGCTGCGCACGGGCTGGAGCTTGGTGGGCTTGGCCACGCTGGAGACCACCCGGTTTGGATCGAACCGATCGCCCCAGGGATAGAGCTTGTCGTGGGTAGGCCCACGCGCGGCGTACTCCCACTCGGCCTCGGTGGGCAGCCGCTTGCCCTGATCCGCACAGAAGGCCCCGGCCTCCTTCCAGGTGACATCGGTCACCGGCAGATCCTCCGTGCCCGGGGGCGGCGTGCGCGACTCCCCCCAGGGGGACCGCGCCGCCGAGCCCTGGCGGGCGAGGTACGCGGTGTACCGCCGGCGGCTCACCTCCGTGGCGTCCAACCAGAAGGCCGCCACCTTCACACCCTTTTTGGGGGGGCTCTCATACTTGTGACCGCCTTTGCGCCCCTGGGTGAAGGTGCCTGCGGCAAAGCGTACCATGGCCGGCTGGGCGCCCGATGCCCGGGCGCGCCGGGGGGCCGCCCCCCGGCGACGGCTGGGCGCCGCCCGCCGTTTCGGGCGCCTGGACGCCGGCGCTGCCCGCCGGGCCGGTCTTGCCGGGTCGGGATTGGCCTTTGCCACGCGCCCCTCGCGGTCTCCCCCAGACGCGTCACGCAGCACGAACCACCACAGCGCCGCGGCCCCGCCCCCGCCCGCCAGCAGCATGACCAGCAGGATCAACGGGAGCGCAGACCGACGGCGTGCGCCGAGCCCCGGGCCGGTCACCGACTGGCCCACGGGCGAGGGGGTGGCGCGCACCGCGGGACCCCAGCCTTCGGCCGACCCGGTGGCCTGTGGCGAGCTCGTGCCCGCGGAGAGGGACGGCGGGGTACCGGGGTCCGCCCCCGTGGCGCGGCCGCCCTCGGAGTAGGCCGTGGGTGCAGTGCCCTCGCCCCCCGGGCCACGGTCGGTGCCCCCGCTCCCCGGTCCGGGAGCGATGCCCACGCCCCCCGTCGCCGGGGCGTGGGTGGGCGAGGACGAGAGGCCGAAGCGCTCCATGGGAGTGGGGGCCTCGGCGCCCACGTGGCTGGCCCACAGGGCCATCAGGGCGCGATCCACCTCGACCATGGTCTGGTAGCGTTGCTCTGGATCTCGCATCATGCAGCGCTGGATCACCGCCTCGATGTCCGCGGAGAGCTCCGCCCGCCGCGCCCGCGGGGGCGGCGGCTCCTCGGTGAGCACCTTTACCAGGAGCTGCTGCACCGAGTCCGCCTGGTAGGGGAGATCACCGGTGAACATCTCGTACATGATCGCCCCGAAGGAGTAGACGTCGGAGCGGTGATCCAGATTCAACTCCCCCTGGGCCTGCTCGGGGGACATGTAGTGGGGCGTCCCGATGATCTGGCCGGTCTGGGTGAGCCGATCGCCCCCGGTGCGCACCTTGGAGATGCCAAAGTCCAGCACCTTCACGAAGTCATCGGTGTCGAAGCGCCGCACCAGGAAGATGTTTTCGGGCTTGAGGTCGCGGTGGACGATGCCGTGCTCGTGGGCCGCCGTCAGCGCCCGGGCAATCTGGTGTAGGATCCCCAGGGCGCGGGGGATCCGGGGGATCCCGTCCTCGCACAGCGCCCGATCGAGGCTGCGTCCCTCCAGGTATTCGGTGACGATGTAGTAGACGCCTTCGGCGTTCTGATTGAAGTCGACGACGTCGAGGATGTTCTCCTGACCGATGGAGCTGGCGGCCTCGGCCTCCCGCCGAAACCGCGCGATGGTCTCGGGGTTGGCGTTGAACTGTGGGTGCAGCAGCTTGATGGCGTAGCGCTTGGAGAGCCGCACGTGGCGCGCCTCGTACACCCGCCCCATGCCCCCCTCGCCGATCACGCGCACGATGGTGTAGCTGTCCCCGAAGTGGGCGCCCACCCGGGGATCGGCGCTGGCGGCCTCGGCGTCCACCAAATTCGTCCCGTCGTAGGGGCACTTGACGTAGTCGTCGCCCTCGTACTGGCGGTTGCAGGTGGGGCAGAGCTTCACGGGGCGACCTCCGATGCCGACGGGAAACGGGTCGACGCCCCAGGGGACGGCTCGACCCGCTTGGGGCCTGATTATAGCGGGGGATCGTCGACACGACCACCGATGGTCGCAGACAGTCGACGACATTCGAGCCCCCGGGAATCACTGCGGTTTGCATCCACCTGGGGGGTATGGTAGACCGGCAGCTGACCCCCGGAAGCAATCCCAGCGGGCAGGTGATTCCCATGCGCAAGGCAGCTTGTATCCCCCTGATGTCTCTGTTGTTGGTGGGCCCCGGCGGCTGCAGCAAGCGATCGTCGGAGCCGCAGTCGTCCTCGGCGAAGCCACAGGCCCGGGCGGCTGCGTCCGCCGGGATGCGCGCGGCACCCCGCCGCCGCGCGGCGGCCCGCAGCGCGCGGGCCGCGTGCGCCAAGGGCGCCCGACCGGACCAGGCCGTCGAAAAGGAGCAGTACCGGCTCACGGTGAAGGTGCCCGCCGCGGTGCAGGTCGGCCAGTCGGTGAGCGCGCAGATCGAGGTGACCCCCAAGGCCGGCTACAAGGTCAACCTCAAGTACCCGGCGGAGCTGCGCCTCGCGGCGGCTCCCGCGGGGGTGAAGCTGCCCCAGCGGAAGCTCGCCAAAAAGCAGGCCGCGGCCTTGGATAAGGAGCGGCTGCGGTTCGAGGTGCCCCTGGAGGCCACCAAAGCCGGCAAGCACGTCGTCTCCGGCGAGGTGGACTTCAGCGTGTGCACCCCGAAGCTGTGCATCACCGAGCCCGACACCTGCGTGGCCTGGGAGGTCACCGGCAAATGAGCGCCCAGCAATCGACCTCTGGCGGCGGGGACCCCGGCGGCGGGCAGGCGGCGGTGGATCAGCTGGTCCAGGTGGGCGAGGACCTGAAAGAGGAGTTTCACCTCAAAAAGCGCGTGCTGTCCTTCGAGCAGTACTTCAAGCACGTGGCCCGGGAGCCCACGGTCCATCTGCGCAACGCGGCCACCTATCTGCGCGACGCCTTCGACCATTTTGGCACCTACGAGGTGCAGCGCGCGCGCGGGACCTTGCGTCGCTTCCGGCTGTTCGACTGCGAGTTCGCCGAGGGTCGGGATCGCCTCGCCGGACACGAGGCCGTCCAGAACCAGATCTACCGCATCCTCAACGGCTTCGTGGAGCAGGGACGCCCCGACAAGCTCATCTTGCTCCACGGGCCCAACGGCAGCGCCAAGTCCACCTGCGTGGCCGCCATCTCCCGTGCCCTGGAGCACTACTCACGGCTGCCGGAGGGAGCGCTGTATCGCTTCAACTGGGTCTTTCCCTCGGGCACCTTCTCCAAGGGCGGCATCGGCTTCCAACGCGAGCAACGCGAGGAGCGCCTGGAGTCCTACGCCCACCTGCCCGAGGAGATGGTGGACGCGCGCTTGCCCGACGAGCTGCGGGATCACCCCTTGTTGCTCATCCCCAAGCCGCGGCGCGCCACCATGCTCGAGGCGTTGCTCGCCGACGACCCGCGGGAGCTGCCCGACAACCTGCGCTTCGGCGAGCTGAACCACCGCAACCGCGAGATCTTCGAGGCCTTGCTCGCGCTGTACCAGGGCGACTTCCACGCCGTGCTGCGCCACGTGCAGGTGGAGCGCTTCTTCCTGTCGGGCCGCTACCGCACGGGCCTCATCGTGGTGGAGCCGAAGCTCTCGGTGGACGCCAAGACCCAGCAGATCACCATGGACCGTTCCATCGAGGCCCTGCCGCCGGCCCTGCAGACGCTCTCGCTGTTTCGCTACTCCGGGGAGCTGGTGGACGCCAACCGCGGCATCATCGAGTTCTCGGATCTGCTCAAGCGTCCGGTGGAGGCCTTCAAGTATCTCATCAACACCGTGGAGCTCGGGCGCGTGGGGTTGGAAAACGCCATCCTCTACCTGGATGAGATCTTCATCGGCTCCTCCAACGACTTGCACCTGCAGGCCTTCCGGGAGCTGCCGGATTTCCCCTCCTTCAAGGGGCGCCTGGAGCTGGTGCGGGTGGGCTACCTGCTGGACCTGCAGGCCGAGATGGAGATCTACCTGCCCCAGTTGCGGGCCCGCACGCACCACGTGGCGCCCCACTCCACCGAGGTGGCGGCGCTGTGGGCGATCCTCACCCGCTTGATCAAGCCCCCCGCGGCCGGCCACTCCGAGGCGGTGCAGCCCGTAGTGGAGCGAATGACGGCCCTGGAAAAGGCGCGCCTGTATCACGATGGCACGCCTCCGGCGGGCGTGGAGGGGGAGCTGGCCCGCCAGCTCCGCGACGCCCTGCCCCGCATCACCCGCGCCGCCGACGACACCGATCAGTACGAGGGCTCAGCAGGAGCCAGCCCCCGGGAGATCCGGATGCTGCTGCTCAACGCGGCCCAGGATCCCCGGCGGACCTTCCTGTCGCCGCTGGCCGTCTTCGAGGAGATCGAAGAGCTGATGCGGAAGCGGGACGTCTACCCCTACCTCAAACGGACCCCCCAGGCCGGGGGCTACGCCGACGCCCAGGCCGCGCTGCAGTTCGTGCGGGAGCACTACCTGGAGCAGCTCCGCGATGAGCTGTGGGAGGCGGTGGGGCTGGTGCCGCCCAGCCAGATCGACCAGATGCTCGCGCGTTACATCGACCACGCCTCCAACTGGGTCAAAGGAGAGAAGCTCGCGAACCCGGTCACCGGTGCGATGGAGTCGCCCGACGAAGAGCTCATGGCGGACGTGGAGCGCTACCTGACGGTAGAGAGCAAGGAGTCGTTCCGCAAGGACGTCATGGCGCGAATCGCCGCCTGGGCCCTCAAGCACCCCGAGCAGCGACCGGATTTGGGCTCGATCTTCGCCAAGGAGCGCGCCCAGATCGTGCAGGGCCTGTTCGGCGAGCGGGAAAAGACCCTGCGGGAGACCCTCGCCGACACCCTCGCCCTGCTCGAGGGCCGTGGAGACGCCCTGTCCGACGCCCGCCGCGACGCCGTCGAGCAGACCTTGTCGGCGCTGGAGGAGCGCTTCGGTTACCAACGCGAGAGCGCAGAGGAGGCGATCCGGCACTACCTGAAGGAACGCGCCGAGTGACCGCGGTGATCCCGTGGATCACCCTGGCGGCGTGCGTGGCGGCGTCCGCGGCCGCGGCGGCGCCCCAGCCGACGCCGCGCGGCGACGAGGCACCGCGCTCCGCCGCCCCCACCGCGCGGCGGGCGCCCGCACCCCCGGTGGTGCGGCGCCAGATCGCCTCCCCGGCCGCACGGCGAGAGGCCGCCGCCCCGGCGGCGCGGCGAAAGGCCGCCTTGCCCACGCCCCTCACCAAGGGTCCCTGGCTGCAGTGCCCGCGACCCCACTCCATCACCGTGATGTGGGAGACCCGGCTGCCCATCCGGGGGACGCTCCGTTACGCACGGGCCGGAAGCGACGCCCCCCCGCGCCGGGTGAAGGCCGACCGGCAGCGAATGATCCACCGGATCTCCCTGTCGGACCTCGCGCCCGGCACTCGCTACCGTTACGCCGTCCAGGACTCCGTGGGGCGCTGGCACCCGGGGACCTTTCGCACCGCCGACGCGGCCGATCGCCCCTTCACCTTCCTGGTCTACGGCGACTGCCGCTCCAACTTCGAGCGTCACCGCGCCGTGGTGGAGGCGATGCGCACCGAGGGGGCCGCCTTTGCGGTGAACACCGGCGACTTCGTGGAAGACGGCGCCAAGCCCCGGCTCTGGCGGTACTTCTTCCGGGCCGAGCAGCCGCTGATGCGCCACCTGGCCGTCTACCCGGTGCTGGGAAACCACGAGCTCAAGTCCTCGTGGAATCAAGGCCTCGCGGCCGTGCGCAAACACTTCTCGTTCCCGAAAAACGGCCCCGAGGCGGGCATCACCTACCACTTCGAGCACGGCAACTCGCTGTTCGTGGTGCTCGACTCCAACGCGGGTTTCTCCCCCTACCCGGCGCAGACCCGCTGGGCCACGGAGCTGCTGCAGGAGGCCGCCGCGAGCCGCCGCCTGCGCCACGTCTTCGTGTTCATGCACCACAGCCCCTACGCGTCGGGCATCCACGGCGAGAACCGCGACGCCCACCGGGCGGGCCTCGTGCGGATGATGTCCCGCACGGGGGTGGACCTGACCTTCGCCGGCCACGATCACGTCTACGAACGGGGCTCCCACCAGGGCCTGCGCTACGTGGTGAGCGGCGGCTGCGGCGCGCCGCTGTACCCGCGCCGCAAGCTCCACGAGTACACCCGCTGGTTCGAGTCCACGGCCCACTACGTGCGCGTGAGCGTGCAAGGCGACGAGGTGGAGCTCACCGCCTTGCGCCCCGATGGGTCCATCATCGACAACCTACGATACGTGAAGCATCTCCCACCGAAGACCGCCCCCCCGGATGGCGCCACGCCGTCGCACCGACCCCGGTTCGAGGTGCTCGAAGATGCCCACCCGACGCCCATGCCGCCACCCCTGCCCGCAGCGCCCACCGTGTGGCTCGGCGGCCCGGCCCCCTCCCGCCG
>CAYFWA010000047.1:15946-18714 GCA_964346625.1 uncultured Myxococcales bacterium | reverse complement strand
GCGGTAGTAGAGGCGGTAGTAGAGGCGGTAGTAGAGGCGGTAGTAGAGGCGGTAGCAAAGACGGTACGAACCGAAGGAGCCCGCGCGCCACCCGGGCGCGGGCCCCGCCAAGGAGCACGAGCCCGATGACCGAGATCCTGACGAGCCCCATCGACATCAACACCCTGCGGCTGCCCAACCGCATCGTCATGCCCGCGATGCACCTGAACCTCACGCCCACGGGGGAGGCCACCGACGAGCTCATCGAGTTCTACGCGGAGCGGGCCAAGGGGGGGGCGGGCCTGATGGTGATCGGGGCATGCACGGTGAACGCCACGGCGGGGGCGCCGTTTTTCTTGCGGTTGCAGGGCGAGGACGACGTGGCGCACCTGCGCCGGCTGGCCGAGGCCATCCACCAGGCGGGGGGGCGCGCCGGGCTGCAGCTTTACCACGGCGGGGCCTACGTCCACTCGTTCATGCTCGGGGGCCAGCCCGCGGTGTCGGCCTCGGAGTTTACCTCCGGGCTCACCGGGGAGACGACTCGCGCGTTGAGCGCAGAAGAGATCCGGGCGCTGGTGCAGGACTTCGCCCGGGCGGCGACGCTCACCAAGGAGGCGGGCTTCGACTGCTGCGAGGTGTGCGGCTCGGCCGGCTACATCATCTCGCAGTTTTTGTCGCCCAAGACCAACCAGCGCGACGACGGCTACGGCGGCGACGAGGAGGGCCGGATGCGCTTCGGCCTGGAGGTGGCCCGGGCCATCCGCGAGGCGGTGGGGCCCACGTTCCCGATCCTGTATCGGCTGGCGGGCAACCCCTTCGTGCCTGGCGCCGGCGACAGCGCCCTCACCGCCCGCTTCGCTGCGCGCCTGGAAAAAGAGGGCGTAGACGCCTTCAACGTCACCGGCGGCTGGCACGAGACCCGGGTGCCCCAGCTCACCGGCCACGTGCCGCCGGCGGGGCTGTCGTATCTCGCCCGCGTGGTGCGCGACGAGGTGTCGGTGCCGGTGATGGCCTGCAACCGCATCACCGACGCCGACATCGCCGAGCGCGTGCTGCGCGAGCGCTTCGCCGACCTGGTGGGCCTGGGCCGGGCGCTCATCGCCGACCCGGAGCTGCCGCGCAAGGTCACCGAGGGACGCAACGACGAGATCGTCCACTGCATCGCCTGCAACCAGGGCTGCTTCGACTCCATCTTCAACCTCCAGCCCTGCCGCTGCATGACCAACCCGGTGGCGGGCCAGGAGCAGGCCTTCGCCGAGATCAAGCCGGTGGGCTCGCCGCAAAAGGTGGTGGTGGTGGGCGCCGGGCCGGCCGGGCTCGCTGCCGCGTGGGCGGCCGCCCACCGCGGGCACGAGGTCACGGTGCTCGAGCGAGCGCCGGCCCCGGGCGGACAGCTCCAGCTCGCCGGGGTGCGACCCGACCGCTACGGGTTTTTGCGCCTGGCCGACGATCTGACCCAGCGCGCGGTGCTGGCCGGGGCGCAGCTTCGCTACGAGCAGGAGGCCGACGCCGACACGCTGGCCGCGCTGAAGCCGGACGTGGTGATCCTGGCCACCGGGGCGCAGCCGTCTGCCCTGGACGTGCCGGGGGCGGATCAGGACCACGTGCTGCAGGGCTGGGACGTGCTGGCCGACCGCGTAGAGGCCGGCGAGCGCGTGGTGGTCGTGGGCGGCGGCGCCACGGGCTGCGAGGTGGCGCTGCACCTGGCCCAGCGGGGCACCCTGGACGCCGAGACCGTGGCGTTTCTGCTCATCAGCGGGGCCGAGCCCCCCGAGGAGATCGTCCGGTTGGCCACCCAAGGCACCCGGGAGGTCACCCTGGTGGAGATGGCGCGCAAGGTGGGTCGGGACATCGGCCGCTCCACGCGCTGGGGCGTGCTGCAGGATCTGACCCGCTACGGCGTGACCCAGCTCAAAAACGCGCGCGTGGTGCGCATCGAGCCCGACGCGGTGGTGGTGAGCCACGAGGGCGATGGGGGCTCCGCGGGCGGCGGCGAGGCCGGCGGCGAGGGTGAGGGCGAAGCCGAGACGCGGCTGCCCTGCGATCACGTGGTGCTCGCCTCGGGCGTGCAGCCCGACAGCGCCTTGGCCAAGGCGCTCGAGGGGGCGGGCTACCGGGTGGAGGTGGTGGGCGACGCGCGGGAGCCCGGCAAGGCCATCCGCGCCATCCACGAGGGCTTCGACCTGGGGATCTCCCTGTAGGCTTCCCCCCTCCATCAGCGCTGGCTCGCTTTTGCCAAGGCGCGCGCAACAGGCCCTGCGCACCGGCTTGCGTCGGCGGCTCGACGCTACCGCGGCAGCGCCAGGGGTGCGGCCAAGGCGCGCGGGCTCGGAAAGGGCGTCGCGGGGTCCGGCGGGAGGGCGAGCCGCGGGCCCCGGGTGGTCTGGACGCGGACGCCCCACGGGGCGAGGGTCACGGTGATGTCGCCGTGGCGGCCGGTGAGCAGGGCGGGCACCCGGGCGCGGGCCAGCCGCCGCAGCACGGCGGCCTGCGTCGAGGGGCGGCCCCGTTTTGGCGCCCGGCACGAGATGACGGCCAGGTGGGGCCGCACCGCGCGCAGCAAAGCCTCGCTGGTGCCGTTTGCTCGCCCGTGGTGGGCGGTCTTCATCACGGTGGCGTGGGGGCGCGCATGGCGCGAAAGCAACGCGGCCTCGCCGGCGCGCTCCAGGTCACCGAGCAGCAGCACGGAGCCGCCCGGGTGCGACAGCCGCAGCACCAGGCTGGCGTTGTTGGCCGAGTGGAGCGGATCCGGGGCCACCCGGCCCGGCGGGCCCGCGTGGCCCGCGTGG
>CAYFWA010000047.1:11954-15846 GCA_964346625.1 uncultured Myxococcales bacterium | reverse complement strand
GGCCCGCGTGGCCCGCGTGGGCCACGCCGCGAGGGGCGAGCACCTCGAGCCGCGTCGGGCCGAAGCGACGGTCCCGCGCGATGCGCAGCGGCACCCCACGGCGGGCGGCCATGCGGAGTAGGGCGCGCCACTCGGGCCGCGCCGAGCGCTGGCCGGAGTGATAGATCACGCCCACCGGCAGCGCCTCGAGCACCGCCGGCAGCCCCCCTACGTGATCGGCGTGGGGGTGGGTGGCCACCACGAAGGCCAGGCGCCGCACGCCCCGGCGGCGCAGCCGGCGGACCAGGGGATCCACGTGGCGACGCCGCGTGCCGCTGCCGGGCGCGTCCACCAGGGCGTGGCGCCCGTCGGGCAGCGTGATCAGGATGGCGTCGCCGGCGCCCACGTCCAGAAACGTCACCCGCAGGGCCTGGCCGCCACCCGGCCCCAGCGATGCCGCCGCCAATAGCAGCCCGAGCACCGCGGTGGCGCCCGCCAGCAGCCGGCGGCCCCAGCGCGTGCGCCAGCGCCACAGGCCCCCCAGCGCCGCGTAGACACACAAGAGCTGGACCCCGGAAAGCGACACCGCCCCGGCCAGCGGGGCCAGCCAGCGGGCGCCCCGGGCCACGGTCCACAGCAGCGCGTCGGCGGCCAGGGCAGCGGCCTGGATCACCGCCGCGCCGGCGCTCTGCCCGGTTCCCCCGATCCAGGCGGAGCCCGTGAGCCCGATCCAGGCAGAGCCCGCGCCCTCGATCCAGGCGAAGAGCCCGGACAGCGCCAGCCCGGCCAACCCCAGCGGCACCACCGCCGCGCACAAAAGCGGCACCGCGAGCAGGTTCACCGCCAGCCCGGCGGCGGTGACGGCGCCGAAGTGGTAGGCCACCAGGGGCGCAGTGCACAGCGTCGCCACGGCGGTGGCCCGCAGCAGCCGGCCGACGCGCTGGGCCAGCCGATGTCCCCAGGCGGCGTGGATCGCCGGGGGGCCGGAGCCCAAGTGCAGAGCGAGCGGCAGGTCGCGGTCTTCCGGACGCCCGCCGCGCCCGGCGCCAGCGAGCAGCAGCCCGGCCACCGCGGCGAAGGAGAGCTGACAGCCGGCCGAGCGCCACTGGGCCGGATCCCACAGGGACACGAACAGCGCCGCGAGGGCCAGAGCCGACCACGGCTCCGCCCGCCGCCCGAGCGCCAGGCCGCCGAGCCAGGCCGAGGCCATCCAGCCGGCGCGCACCGCCGGGGGCCCCGCCCCGGAAAACACCACGAAGCCCCAGGTGCCCCCCAGGGCGACCAGGGCGGCCGGACGCACCGCGGTGATCCGGCGGACCAGGGACGGGGAGCGGCAGAGCACCCAGCGCAGCCCGCCAAAAAGCAGCGTGGACACCAGGGCCACGTGTAGCCCGCTGATGGCCAGCAGGTGAGCCGTGCCCGAGCGACGAAAGTGCGCGCGATGCCGCGGCGCGAGCCAGCGCCGATCCCCCACCAGCACCGCGGCCAGCACGCCGCGGGCCGCCGAGCGCCAAGGCTCCAGCCATCCCAGAGCTCGTTGGCGCAGCGCCAGCCACGGTTCGGTCGGCAGCGACACGCGCCCCACCCGTGCGATCTCCTGGCGGTGGGCCCGCAGGTGCACCGCGGGGCCCCGGCGGGCGCTGCCGGGTCGGGCCTCGGGCACGAACACGCGGGCCCGGCCCCGCAGCCGATGCCCCCGCCGCAGCGGCGGACAGACCCCGCTCAGGTGCAAGCGGCCGACGCCGGCAACGGCCACCCAGCGGCGCCCCACCCGGAGCTGGACCCGCCGCACGGGCAGCTCGCAGCCGTCGCCCCGCGGCAGGGGCCGCGCCGCGGCCACGGCGTCCACGCGCCGCAGGCCCTGCAGCCCCTTTCGCTCGCTTGGGTGTTTCCACCCGCCCCGCTCGCCAGCGCCGCTGCCAGCCGCCGCGGCCGCGCCCACCGCGAGGCCCAGAAGCACCACCGGCGCGAGCCGCCCGGGGCGCGCCACGGCCCACAGCGCCCCGAGGACCACCAGCCCCACGAGCGAGGGTAGCGCGTCGGGTCCGAGGGGTGAGGCCAGCAGCACGCCGAGCACCACGGCCAGCGCGGGTACAAGCAAAGGCGCCATGGCTGCGGTTGTCGGCGCCGACGCGCCAGGGGTTGCGGGATAAATGATCGACGACGCGCGAGAAATCTGGCAGCGCCCCAAAGCGCCCGGCTGTCCGGCGTCTCCAACGCTCCGAGGGTATTTTGGTTTTCGACATGAAAACCAGGGGCTTTTCCCCTCCGAACCCCCTGCGCCGACTGTTGACTTGACCGGGGGGTGCCCCTACCATGGATGGACCTTTCGTCTCGACGGCGTAGTGTAACCCCATCCAGCGTCGTCCCGGTGTCGTGAAACCCGGTGACGGGTGGAGGTCCTGTGAAACCCCGATCCCACGTCGTTTTCGGTCTCATCGTCCTGCCCGCCCTGGTGGCGCTGCTCATCCCCGAGGCGACGGCCCGGCGGCGGCGGCCCCGCGGCAAGCTCAAGGGCCGGCTCTCACCCAAGGTGCTCGAGCGTCCCGGCGTGCGGCTGTCCAAGGCCTACTGGATGTTCGGCGTGCCCCACCTGCAGCAGAAGCGAAACCGGGGCTCCTTTTCCGACTATCTGGTGTTTCTGGACGTCTGGGACGAGCGAGCCTTCCGCCGGCTCGAGGACCCGGTGGTCGAGACCAAGGGCGCCACGTTTTCTCCGAGGCTGGTGGTGATCCCCCGCCGCGCCTCCACCCAGACGATCGTCTTTCAAAACCGCGACCACCTGCAGCATCGGCTCACGTCGAAGGACCACGGAGACCTCAAGAGACTCATCCTGCCCCCCAACTCCCGGGAGTTGGTGAAGCTCGAGGGCGTGTTGCCCCTGCCGGTGGGCTCGCACACCACCTACCGCCTACGCTCCACGCAGTTCGAGCCCATGCGCGCCGAGATCGTGTTTCTGCGCTCCTCGGCCTACACGCGGGTGGGTCCGCGCGGCACCTTCCGGCTGCGGCGCCTGCCCCGCGGAGAGCACACCCTGCGGGTGTATCATCGGGGTCAGATCCGGCTGAAGAAAAAAATCGAGGTGGGCCGCCGGCGGCTCAACCTCAAGACGTTGAAGCTCAAACCCGCGTCATGAAAACGGCGACGCGGGCGAAGCAGACCATACGGAAATCAGTGAGGGTGCGATGTTTCTGACGAAGATCTGGTCGGTGCTGGTGACCCTCTGGGCGCTCGCGGTCACCGCTGGCTTCCTGCTGGCCACGCCCCCGGCGGAGGTGCAGCTCGAGGAGGCCTACGAAAAACAGCTCGACGGCGCCCAGGGGCTGGTGGACAGCCACATGCGCATGGAGTCCCGACGCCGTCTCGATTTTTTCAGCGAGGTGGGCAAGGACTTCAAGATCATCAAGCTCATCAAGCAGATCCAGAAGCTCGAGAAGAAGGACAAGGGCAAGGGCGAGGCGGTGGCCAAGACCCTGCGGATCTACCTGAAGCAGAAGCTCGTCGGCAAAGGGGGCGAAGAGGCGTTCGGGCAGCGCTTCGACCAGGTGATGTTCACCGACCAGGAGGGCACGCTGTGGGCCGTGCTCGGCGAGCACCAGCAGCAGGTGGGCGACTCGGTCAAGGGCTTTCCGGGGATCCGTCGGGTGCTCAAGCACCGCGTCTGCTCCGACGACACCATCGAGTACAAGGGGGCGCTGCACTTCGTGTGGAGCTGCCCCATCCGCTACGTCAAGCACGGCGCCAAGGTGGAGTTCGTGGGGGCCGTGATGGGTCGCAAGCAGATCGATGACCGCTTCGCCGTGTCGCTGTTGCGGCTCATCGGCGTCAGCGCCGCCGACCAGAAAATGGGCAAAAATGACGCTGGCGCAAAAAGCACGGGCACGGGCGAAGGCGACGGCAAGGCCAAAGACGA
>CAYFWA010000047.1:0-11700 GCA_964346625.1 uncultured Myxococcales bacterium | reverse complement strand
ATAGCAAGGCCAAAGACGATAGCAAGGCCAAAGACGATAGCAAGGCCAAAGACGATAGCAAGGCCAAAGACGACAGCAAGGCCAAAGGCAAGGGGAAGGGCGGAGCCAAGGCCAAGGGAGGAGGCGACGCCGCCTCGGACGAGGCCGAAGGGAAGGAGGGCGCCGGCGGCAAGCGGCTCAAGGTCGACATCGCCTTTTTCCACCGGGGGAAGATCGTCGCGAAGTCCGCCAAGTCCAAACTCTGGGCCCAGGTGGGCGCAGTCTACAAAAAGCACAAGAAGCTAGTGGACAAGCGCACCATCGGCCGCAGCCCGGCGGTGGAGCTGACGGAAGGGGGTCAGCGCTACCTGATGGTGGTGGGGCGCTTGCCCGGGGGCGCGGCGGGCGCGGGCAACGTGTGGGCGATCCTTTGGCAGTACCCGGCCCAGCTCGGTCCCACGGCGTTTCTGGAATCCGAGATCCCACGCAAGGAGCTGTTTCGCTACATGCCTTGGACCCTGTTCATCATCGGGGGCGTGCTGGCGCTGTTTCTGACCGTCTTTTTCATGTACATCGAGGCCGACCGTCCCATCGGCAAGCTGCTGCGCCAGAGCCGGGAGCTAGCCGCCGGCAGCATCGAGCGGCTCGAGGACCAGCAGTTCCGGGGGCGCATCGGCTCCATCGCCCGCTCGGTCAACGAGGCCGTGGAGCGGTGCCAGGATGCACAGCCGTCACGACCACCGCTGCACGACAAGGACCTCGACTCCATCCTTGGCGGCCCGGACGTGTCGGAAGATGATTTCTCGCTGGGCGAGGAGTCGCCCGCAGAGGCCGCCGCGCCGGCGGTCGGGGACGCCGGCGCGCCGCCCCCGCCGCCCGCCGCGGACGCCGCGGCCCCCGCGGACGCTCCGGCCGACGGACCCCCGCCGCCGCCGTCGGACCTGCCGCCGGCGCCACAGCCCTTCGGGACGGGCGGCGACCCGCCGGTGACCCACCAGGGTCCGGGACCCGCGGTGTCGGGACCGCCGCCGGCGCCGGCCCAGAGCCCCGAGCAGCAGGAGGAGGCCGCGTTCCGCCAGATCTTCGAGGAGTTCGTCGCCACGAAGCAGCAGTGCGGCGAGCCCACCGAGAGCCTGAATTTCGAGTCTTTCGCCGGCAAGCTCCGCAAGAACAAGGCGGCGGTGATGGAAAAGACCGGGGCCAAGGACGTCACCTTCAAGGTGTACATCAAGGAGGGCAAGGCTGCGTTGAAGGCCTCGCCGGTGAAGTAGAGGGTTCTGTCCGAATTTCTCAACGGGATTTGTACTGCACTTATGAAATGTTGACTGCTGGCGCGGCTCTGGCCGTTGTCCACAGTGCGGCGCGGCAAGGCCCCCCCAGAGGCCTCGTTGACGCGCCGCTGCTGTGGTCAACATGCCAGAGCCGTGACAGCGCGGCGTGTACAGCAAAGCGTTCGTTTTCGCACAATCCGGATCACGCTAGATTCGGCTCGTAACCCCGTTTCTCTCGAAAAAACGGGTCGTTATCGTGGTGAGAGATCCGGATATAGCCAAGTAGAGCCCATACTTGCTCGACTGTTGTACTCCGCCGCCGCTCTGCGAGCGGCGGCGGAGTACAACAGTAAAGTAGTCAGTGATGGCGGCTGCGGAGGGAGTTGGGGGGAAAGGCGGGCGGGTGGGGGTGGATGAGCGGCGGTGAAGGCTTCGCCGGTGAGCTGAACCCGGGACACCTTTGTCTACTTGCTCGACAGTCTCATGGCTGGGCCGCTCTGCGAGCGGCCCAGCCATGAGACTGTTCAGTGATGGCGGCTGCGGAAAAGGAAATTAACTTAGCTGCAGCCCGAGGTCGCACCGCAGTTTTCGCATTTGTGGCAGGCGCCGTTGCGGACCATGATGTAGCCGCAGACGTGGCAGGCGGGGGCGTCGGTCTCGTGGAGGTAGGTGGTGACCTCCTCGACGATGCGCGAGGCCTCGTCGGAGGGGATGGCGTTGACCGACGCGGGGGTGGCCTCTTCCACGCTGGTGGGCAGCGCCTTGACCTCCTCGCCGGCTGCCCCCGCCCCACCCAGGGGCAGCTCTTCGTCCCAGTCCTCGGTGGCCGCCCGGAGCTGGCCCATCTTGGTGATCACCGGGTGCTTGGTGGACTCGTCGAGGTGCTTGAGGGCCAGGTAGCGGAAGATGTAGTCCATCAACGAGCTGGCGATGGGGATGGACTCGTTGTTGGTGAAGCCCGAGGGCTCGAAGCGGGTGTGCATGAACTTGTCACACAGCAGCTTGAGGGGCACCCCGTGTTGCAGCGCGATGCTGATGGCGGTGGCGAAGGCGTCCATCAGGCCGCTGATGGTGCTGCCCTCCTTGGCCATCTTGATGAAGATCTCCCCCGGCTCTCCGTGGTCGTAGTAGCCCACGCTCAGGTAGCCCTCGTGGCCGGCCACCTCGAACTTGTGGGTCAACGAGACCCGCTCGTCGGGCAGCCGCCGCCGCTGGGGCGTGGGGGGCTTGGAAAAGGCGGTGGTGGTCGCGGTCTCGAGCTTGTTGTCCTCGGCCTTGTTGTCCTCGGTCTGGCTCATGTTCAGCGGCTGGGTGCGCTTGCACCCGTCGCGGTAGATGGCCAGGGCCTTGAGGCCCAGGCGCCAGGCCTCGATGTAAACGTTCTCGATGTCCTTGGGCGTGGCGTCTTTGGCCAGGTTCACCGTCTTGGAGATGGCGCCGGACAAAAACGGCTGCACCGCGGCCATCATCCGGATGTGTCCCATGGCGGCGATGGCGCGGGTTCCGTGGCGCGGGCGCAGGGCGCAGTCGAACACGGGCAGGTGCTCTTCCCGGAGCTGGTTGGAGCCCTCGATGGTGTCGTTGCGATCGATGTGGTCCCGGATGGCGGTGATCTGCGCCTCGGGGTAGCCGAGCCGCTCCAGGGCCTGCTGCACCGTGTTGTTGACCAGCTTCAGCAGGCCCCCGCCCGACAGGTGCTTGTATTTGACCAGGGCGATGTCGGGCTCGATGCCAGTGGTGTCACAGTCCATCATAAAGCCGATGGTGCCCGTGGGCGCGAGCACGCTCACCTGGGCGTTGCGCAGCCCATCGCGGGAGGCGGCCTCCAGGGCATCGTCCCACACGTCGCGCACCGACTGCATCAGGTCGTAGGGCACCAGGGCGCTGTCCACGAAGTTGACGTGGCGGCGATGCTTGCGGATCACCTTGAGGAAAGGCGCCCGGTTCTCCTCGAACCGCTCGAAGGGGCCGGTGACGTCCCGGGCGATGCGCGCGCTCTGGACGTAGGCGCGCCCGGTGAGCAGCGCGCTGACCGCCGCGGCGTAGGCCCGCCCCGGCTCGCTGTCGTAGGGCATTCCGCGGCCCATGAGCAGGGCGCCGAGATTGGCGTAGCCGAGGCCCAGGGGGCGGTACTCGTGGCTGTTGCGACCGATGGCCGGGGTCGGGTACTTGGCCCGATCCACGAGGACCTCCTGGGCGGTGACGAGCACGTCCACGGCGCGGTAAAAGGACTCCACGTCGAACTCGCCGTCGGGCCGCAGAAACCGGCGCAGGTTGAGCGAGGCGAGGTTGCAGGCGGAGTTGTCCAGAAACATGTACTCCGAGCACGGGTTGGAGGCGTTGATCCGGCCCGAGTTCGAGCAGGGGTTCCAGGCGTTGATGGTGGTGTCGAACTGCATGCCCGGGTCGCCGCACTGATGCGCGGCGGTGGCGATCTCGCGCATGAGATCGCGGGCGCGGATTTCCTGCACCACCTTGCTCGGATCGGTGACCGAGCGCAGCTCCCAGTTGCGGTCGTGAATCACCGCCTGCATGAAGTCGTCGGTGACGCGCACCGAGTTGTTGGAGTTCTGGAAGAACACCGAC
This sequence comes from uncultured Myxococcales bacterium, assembly GCA_964346625.1. Lineage (GTDB taxonomy): Bacteria > Myxococcota_A > Polyangia > HGW-17 > JAJRWW01 > CAYFWA01. The sequence continues at coordinate 7,864 of CAYFWA010000047.1, read as the reverse complement.
GAGTAGGCCTCTCCGTTGAACGAGCCGTCATAGCCCGCGTCGATGAGCGCCCACGCCTTGATCTCCTCGTGGGCCTTGCACTGGACGAACTCCTGGATGTCCGGGTGCGACACGTCCAGGATCACCATCTTGGCGGCGCGGCGCGTCTTGCCGCCGCTTTTGATGACCCCGGCGAAGGCGTCGAAGCCCCGCATGAAGGACACCGGGCCCGAGGCCGTGCCCCCGCCGTTGAGGTTCTCCTTGGACGACCGCAGGGTGGAGAAGTTGCTCCCCGTGCCGCTGCCCCACTTGAACAGCATCCCCTCGGTGTGGGCGAGTTGGAGGATGCCGTCCATGGTGTCCTCCACCGCGTTGATGAAGCAGGCGGAGCACTGCGGGTGGTCATCCACGCCCACGTTGAACCACACGGGGCTGTTGAACGAAGCCTTCTGGTTCACCAGAATGTGGGTGAGCTCATCCGAGAAGACCTCGGCGTCCTGGGCCGACTCGAAGTACCCGTCCCGGGTCCCCCAATCCACGATGGTGTTCACCACGCGGTTGATGAGATCCTTGACGCTCTGCTCCCGCCCGGGGGTGTCGAGCCGCCCGCGGAAGTACTTCTGCACCACGATGTTGAGCGCGGTCTGGGACCAGCTCGCCGGCGTCTCCACGTCGCGCTGCTCGAAGATGGTCTCGCCGTTGGGGCCGTTGATGGCCGCGGTGCGCCGCTCCCACTTCAGCTCCTCGTAGGGATGGATTCCCTCCTGGGTGAAGAAACGTTCGAAGGTCAGTCCTTCCCGCGGCGCCAGTTGCGCCTCCTCGGACAGGCTCGGCGTGGGCTGGGTCTGCTCGGGCGTGTTGACCGTTTCCTCTTTAATCATGCTCTCTCGTCTCGTCTTCCCCGCCCCGGGCCGCTCGAGCTCACCCGCTTCGAACCCGGTCGGCGAGTTGGGGGATTTTGGGTTTTCGTGTCGCTCCCTACCGTTATGTCCGCAGCAATTTCCGCAGCAATTCCCACAACGATTCCCGCAACGTCTCCCGCGATGCGTTCCACCTGCCGCTGCCTACCGCCGGTCGAGCCATCCACCCGTTCGCGATCCCACCTCTGCTGCGCCCTGCCCGCTCCCAACGTTCAATCGGCGTTACATTAGCACTATTTTTCCATGTGACTGTAAACGCACTCCACCCTACAATTCCCCTGTCCGAGCGCCTCAAAAAGCGATCGATGGTGATGGCCGCAACGGAAATCAGGTGTACTGGCAATCAAAAATCGTGTCAACTTTTTTTCTACCAGATGTAGTGGTCGACCGTGAGCGCGCACACGATATGTTGGGGTCGACGGGGTGATCCCTGTGAAGAACCCTGTGGTAAAGGTTTTGGTTTCCGTGCAATGACAGAGGGTTATCTGGGTGATCAAGAAGCGGGCACATCCAGCCCGTTTTTTCGTCTAGCACGCCTGGGAGGGCCTCTCGCAGCGGGGCCACCGCCATAGATTAACCTCCATTTTGTATCGGGGAATGGTAATTTAGGCGAATACCACCAAGGAAGCGTGAAAGGCGACTGGTTTCTATGGGGTTTCAAAAGGCCGAGCCTTGGCCTTGCGGAAGCAGCGGGACACGTTGACGCCGACACCGCGCCACCACCGGTGCGACCCAGCGCGGCCTGGCCGTATTGGGCCTCAAGCGTTTATCCTGTTTTGATTCTTGTGCTTTTTGGATAGTAGCGCCAGCGTTGCGCACCCCGCGGTGGACACGGCCCGTGGTGCCGGCGGCGCTCGGCGGCGCGAGGCCCGGGTGTGGTCTCCTCACCACAATGTTTATTTTTGTTTTTCAATGAGTTAACACTTCGAGATCCGCGGATCCCCGAAACGTACGGTCTGGATCGGTTTTGGCGCGCAGATCCAGCAGCTTCGGGCATTTGCGAAGGTCATGTCGGCGAATCCGCGTACCGCACGGATCTGAGGCGTTTCACGACAGAGCACCGGAAATCGGGGGTCAGCGGTCCTCGGGGCGAGCCTTGCGCGCTCGCTTCTCGGGGGGCGTTCGGACCTTGGTCTCCTGCAGGCGGCCCTTTGGCGTGAGCAAGAACGCTTTGGCCCGCACCTCGGCGCTCAGGGTCAGCGGCTGGCGCTCGATTCGCTCTTTTGCTTCTCCTTCCTTCCATAGCAGCCAGATCACGCCGTGGTACGGGCGCACCCGATCCGGAGCGCGGTCCCCGCTGCGCAGCTCCAGATAAAGCGGTGCGTCAGGACCTTCGGCCGCCCCCCGACCCGCGCGCCGGCCGCGGCGGTTGCGTCGGTTGCCCGGATCGGGGCGTGGCCGCGGCGAAAGCGCCCCCCAGATCTCGGCGTGATCCCGGCGCAGACCCTCGATGCCCACTGCGCCGCCGCGCAACGGCGCCCGCACGAGCCCCTCGCGGCCCGGGTAGCCCACCCACAGCGAAAAGCGCGCGTCGGGATGGGCCCAGCGCACCGCCAGGGTCACGTCCCGGGCCCAGCCGTGCAGCCCCATCCGCCGGCCGCGCGCCTGCACCGCGGCCAGGCGCGCCGGGGCGGAGCTTCGCTGCTCGCGCAGGGCGGCCAGCCGCACGCTGGAAAGCAGCCGGGCCCAGGCGGCCGGCCCGCCGCCCACCCGGCCAGCCTCGGCCGACGCGCTGACGCGCTGCTGCAGCCGCAAGGCCCAGTCCAGGCGGCCCGTGCCCGCCGCGGCGTTGGCCATCAGCAAGAGCACGGTGTCGTCTCCGGGATTGAGCCAGGCCAGCGTCTCGTACTCGCGATAGGCGTCGGCGTAGAGCTGACGGCTCCAGCGGCGCGCCGCCTCGCCCTGCTGCCGCCCGGCGTCGGCGGCCTGGGCCAGCAAAAGCTGCCCCAGGCGCCGGCGGGCCCAGGGGTCATAGGGCGCGAGCTCCACGATCTCGGAAAAGGCCCGGCGGGCCTCGGCCCGGTTGCCGCGACGCAGGAAGAAGGCCCCCACCTGCTGGCGCACGCCCGCGTCGGCGGCGGGATCGGCCCGCAGCTTCCAGGCGAGGCGCTCCGCCTCCTCGGTCTGGCCCTTGCGCTCGAGCAGCCGCATCAACATCACCTGCAGCGTGAGGCTGCGCGGCGAAAGCGCCAGGAACCGGCGCACCACCTCGATGCGGGCCGCGTCGGTCTTGGCCTTCTCGAGCATCTTCTCGAGCAGGGCGCGGTTCAGGCCGCCGTCCAGGGCGAGCCCGGCCCGTACCGCCCGGACGTCCCCAAGGGTGCGCACCCGGCGCAGGATCTCCCGGCGCAAAAAAGCGCGGACCCAGGGCAGCGCCCGGCGCAGCCGATGGTACAGGTCCACCCGCTGGGCGGTGGTCCGCATGGCGTCGAGCATGAGCCGCAAAAGCGCCCGGGCGTCGGTGTCCAGCCGGATCTCGCCGCAGGCCAGGGCCCCGCGCCACACCCGGTGGGCGTGCACCGGCACGCGCTTGCGCCACAGCCGCTCGCGCCACAGGGCGCGCCGCACCGCGAGGTAGCGGTAGGACTCCGGGGAGCGCTTGCGCGTGCCGTCCTTGCGCAGACAGCGGGCGGGCACGTCGGAGATGTCCTGGGGATCGAACTGGAAGACGTGCACGAAGGTGAACCGCTCGCCCGTGGGGGTGGCGGGCAGCCGCACCGAGCGCACCAGGCGCATCACGTCCCCCACCACGTCGGGGTCGGTGAGCGAGGAACGCTCGGCCAGGTGCTCGGCCCGATGCACGCCGCCGTCGGGGTTCACCGCCACGCGGACCACCACGCGGCCCGACAGATCGGGGCGGGCGGCGGCCTTGCGGTCGAAGCTGGCGCGCACCGCGGTCCAGATCCGCCCGCGCAGAGCCCGCTGATACAGGCGCTGCAGCGAAAGCGACCGGGTGCCGCGGGTGGACCAGCCGGGCTCGAGGGCGAGCCGGGTGTGCCGACCCGCGGGGGGCGCCCCCCGCAGGGCCGCCGGTACGAAGGTCCCGGCGGGATCCTCGGGCAGGTTGCTGTGGTACCAGCGCCCGCCGCCCCCCACCACCAGGCCGGTGAAGGGGGTGATGACCCCGTAGCGCACCCCGATCTCGGCCACCGACTCCCGCCCCGCGCCCCGGCGCAGCAGATCCTGGACGCGGCGCAGGGCCCAGCGACGCTTGAGATCGCCGTAGTCGCGCACCGCCTGCGACCGGATGGCCACCCGCACCTCGAAGGGCTCGCCGTCGCGCCGGCCTCGGACGGTGGCGTGGGTGGGGGGCGCGCCGCGGAGCCGCCCGAGCACGTGCAAAAAGGCGCCGTCCTCCACGGTCACCGGTCGGCGCGGATAGAGCCGATCCACGGTGGGTCCCAGCGACACGCGCACCTGCCGGTAGGTGGGCCGGGCGGCGTGGGCCACCACGCGCAGGGCGGCCCGGGGCGCCTCCCGCGCGGTGTGGACCGGCTCGGCGAACCCGAGACCCACGGTGATTCCGGACAAAAGCTCCAGGTCCGCGTGCTCCCCGATGCCCACCGCGAACAGCCGGGGCGGGGTGAGCCGCCGCGCCAGCCGATCCCGCAGCAGCCCGGGGGCCAGCGTGCCGAGGGTGGGGCGGCCGTCGCCCACGTAGACCACCGCGCCGCGCCCCTTGGGCAGCAACCGCGCGGCCTGCAGCAGCGCCTGCTCCAGATCGCTGCCGCCGCCGGGCTCGATGCGGCCGAGGGCGGCCAGCAGACCGGAGACGCGCGCGTCGGTGGCCGGGGCGAGGGCTGGCCCCTTGCCCAGGGTGTTCGCGTCCACGCTGGCCGCGAGCAGCGCCACCTCGTCCTCGGGGGTGAGCTGGCGCAGCAGGGCGTCCACCGTGGTGCGCATCAGGGCGAGCTCGGCCTCGCCGGTGCCCGCGCTCACGTCGGCCACCACCACCAGCCGGATCCCCCCTGGCGCGCCGGTGCGGGTCTTGCCAAAGGGGGTCGGCAGGCTCAGGGCGGCGTAGCGGGGCTGGTCCGGATCGCCGCTGCGGGCGTGGTAGAGCACGGGCTTTTTACGCGTCCGCGAGTCGTCGAGCAGCTCCAGCACGAAGTCGGCCCGCGGCTGGAAGTCCGAGCGCCGCACCAGGACGCGATCCCCCTCGCGCTTGGCGCCCAGGCCCGCCTTGAGGGTGTCGGCGTCGGCCTCCTTCACGTCGACGATGAGCGAAAACTCGCCCAGCTTCGGCGCCTGACCGCCGCCCATGGGATAGACGTAGCGCCGCCGCCCCCGCCGCCGGTCGAGCCACTGCACGTAGTGAAACCGCACCACGGTGGTGCCGCCGGCCCGGATGCTCGGCACCGTGGCCACGTACCGATCGGTGCCCTCCCACTCGAGCACGGTGTGGTGCCCGGTGGTGCCGCCCTTGCGGGCGCGGGTGGCGATGTGGCCGACGGACACGTTGCCCTTGGGCCCGGCGCCGAATCCGCCGATGATGGCCCCCGCGGGCAGCCGCACCCGGTAGGTGCCCACCACCTCGGTGGAGCGCGGGTTGAAAAAGTGCTGCTCCACCCGGGTGATGGCTAGCTGGCCCTCGATGCGCGCCCGCACGCGGTGCTCGCGCACCAGCAGCGGCGAGCGGGCCCGGCCCACCTCCGAGGACGTGCGCGCCTGCAGCACGCCCACCGCCGCGGCCGGGCGCGGCGCGCGGGAGCCGGCCCGGGCCAATCCCCCGGTCCAGTCCTCCCACAGCGCCTCGAGCTGGGGCTCGATCTGGTCGGGGCCGAGCTTGGCGAGCATCCCGCTCACCAGCCGGAGGGTCTTTTCGCCATGGCTGAGGGTGACCTCGGCCGAGCCACAGTAGACCCGGGCGGCGCCCTCGGCCCGCTTCACGTTGAAGCTGGCGTCGGTGCCGCTGACGGCGCCCCCGCCGGCGCGCACCTTCACCGTGGCGCCCCGAGCGTCCACCCAGATCTGGCCCTTGACCAGGGTCAGCTCGGCGGCCGACACCTGCACCGCCGTGTCGCGATCGAGCAGCACCCAGCCCCCTTCGTCCAGCGCCAACGTGGCGCGGCCGTGTTGGCCGGTGGCCACCTGGGCGCTCTGCTCGATGCGCCGGTCGGTCTTGGCCGGCTGGGCCTGCGAAGCTCCAGGGGGGCGGTAGGCCAGCGCCCCGCGCACCGGCGTGGCCAAAGCGACGCTGTGCTTGGGGGGCGGCTTCTTTTCCAGCGACGGCTTGCAGGCGGCGGCCGCCAGCCCCAGGGTCACAAGCGCGCCGCCGAGAATCACCGCTGAGGCCGGCGCGAGCGGCCTGACGTTCATGATGCTCCCGTGACAAAGCAGGCTCATTTCACCACCTCCGCCTCGCGGCCCTTCACCTGGATGCTGACCGCCTTGGTCTCGGGCTTCAGCGTCAGGGGGAAGCGCTGGAGCTTCTCGGTGGGCTTGCCCTCGTCCCACAGCACGTACAGCGTGGCCTGCAGGGTCCGGGTCCGGCGCGCGCCCACCCGGCGCACCTCGAAGCGGTAGGTGCCGTCCTTGGGCTTGCGCACGGCAAAGGCCTCGATGCCGAACTGGGGCGCCAGCTCGTTGGCCCGCTGGGGCCGCCAGTTGGGGTGGGCGCCCCACAGCTCCAGGTCCGCCTCGGGGTGGGCCCAGGTCAAGATCACCCGTAGGGGCCGCGCGTGGCGCAGCACGCCGCTGCGGCGGGTGCGCCCGATGAGCTTGGCCAGGGCGCTGTCGTCTTTTTTCTCGCGCGCCGCGGCGCGCAGCGCCGCCAGCCGCACCGAGCTCCACAGCAGGGCCCAGCGCGCCGCGCCGCCCGAGCCGGTGGCGCTGGCCGCCACCCGCTGCTCGAGCCGCAGCGCCTCGTCGATGCGCCCCGCCCCGGCCGCGGCCAGGGCCATGAGCAGCCACACCGAGGCGTCGTGGGGCGCCAGGGCGGCCAGGGTCTGGTACTGCCGGTAGGCCTCCTGATACCAGCCGAAGGCCCGGTACAGGTCGCCGAGGCGCCGGCGGGCCCGGGGATCGGTGGGTCGGAACTCCACGATCTCGGAAAACACCCGGCGCGCCCGGGCCGGCTGCCCGCGGCGGGCCCAGTACTCCCCCACCGCGGTGCGCAGCCGCGCGTCGGCGTAGGGATTGCCCTCCACCCCGGCGCAAAGGCGCGCGGCGGCGCCATGCTGCTTGGTCTTTTCCAGCAGCGCCAGTGTGGTGAGGGCCAGGCGCACGTGGGTGGGGTGCGCCGCACGCAGGGCCCGCAGCTCACGCAGTCGCGCCTGGTCGTCGGGCAGCTTCTCGAGCAGCCGCTCCACCTGGGCCCAGTCCAGCTTGCGCCCCGGGTGAAACAGCCGGTTGGCCAGCCGCAGGTCCTTGGCCGTGCGCAGCCGGGCGTAGACCGCCCGGCGCAGGTAGCGCCAGGCGCCCCAGCCCAAGTAGGACCGGGCGCGGCGGGCGAAGCCCACCATGTGACGCACCGCGCCCAGTCGGTTGAGGATCTCCTGCAGCAGGGTGCGCCGATCCTGCCACCGGGGCGCCTCGCAGTGGCGCAGGGCGTCGATCCAGATCTCCCTGGCGTGGGTGACCGAGCGCTTGCGCCGCAGCCGCTCGCGCCACAGCGCCCGCCGTCGCGAAAGCGGCTGCATCGAGGCCGGCGAGCAGCGCTTGGGCCGGTGCTTCTTGCCGCGGTGCAGGTGCACGTGCACGTCCACCCGGTGGCGTACCGCAGTGCGATAGCCTTGCCGGAAAAAGCTTCGGCGGCCGGACTTCTCCTTGGCCAGCTTTCCGCGCCCCGCACCTCCGCGGGGCCCCACCGGCTGGCCGGCCTCCTCGTCCGCCAGCCCGCCGGCCGCGTTGCGGTCCTTGCCTTCGCGCGCGTCGCCGGGCGCAGCGGAGTCCATGGAGAAGGTGGTCGTGCGGTCGCGGCCGCTTTTGCTGCCACCGCCACCGATCCCCACGCCGCCACCACC
>CAYFWA010000046.1:1403-18736 GCA_964346625.1 uncultured Myxococcales bacterium | reverse complement strand
CCAGCCCGGCCCACTCGTCCGCTGGCACCGGCACCGGCACCGGCACCGGCACCGGAGATGTCGACTCGGACCTCCTATCCAAGCAGAACACCTGGGCCCTGGCCCTGCTGATGGTCTCCTTCGTGGGCGTGGGCTCCTGGTGGGCGGGCCGCCAGCTCAAGGCCGACTACGCCATGTTCCGCGCCAAGGCCATCTCCCGCACCGTGCGCGCCCGCTACATCGGCGACCTCCGCCAGATCCAGGGCCGCCTGCGCCGCCTCGCCCAGATGGAGCGCCAGCTCCAGCAACGCGGCGGCGGCGGCGCTCGCGGCCAGCTCCAGCGCATCCGGCGCAGCAAAAACATCCTGCGCAGCCGCCAGGCCAAGCTCGGCAAGCGCGTCAAGCGCTACCTCGAGCAGGTCCAGCGCTATGGCCGCATCGGCGCCAAGACCGTCGGCATGCTGGGCTACTACCACTTCCAGTACTCCAAGGCCCTGCACCCCTTCCTCAAGGCCCGCGGCGTCCTGGACAACTACCGGGACCTGGTGGCCGAGTCCCTCGCCCACGCCCGCAAGGGCGTCAAGCAGAACACCAACCCCGAGTCGGCCTGGTCCCACGTCTCCGTGGTCTACCTCGCCGCCGGCAAGCTCCAGGCCGCCAAAAAGGCCCTGGCCAAGTCCATCGACCACGACCCCTACTACTACGACACCCACCGCATGATGGCCCTGCTCCATCTCCGCGACGGCCACATCGACGAGGCGGTAAAGGAGATGAACCGCAGCCTCGACATCACTGCGGCAAAACACCGTGTAAACGCTCAAAAGGCGCTCAAGGCGTTCCTGGCGGCCACGAAGGCGGGAGACACCGAACGGGCCAACGCCGCGCGCCAACGACTCTGGCACTGGCTCCACCGAGGGCGCTTCTTTCAGGGCATGCCCGTCCAGCTCCTGGTTTGGATGAAGCGCTACGAGTGGTACCGCCGCGCGGCCGCGTTCTGCACCGCCCTCTCCCGGCGGGACGGGGACAAGGCCCGAGCCCTGATGCAGGTCGAGCGCCGAATTCCTGGACCGCTCCGGATCCCGGGGATGCACCTGCGGCTGCTCAACGGCCTGCGGGCAACCATCTTCGGCAACCCGGAAAACGCGCTGCGGTTGCTCGAAAACCTCCGGCCCCCGCCCGGGGAGCCCAAGCCGCTGATGGTGAGGTATCTGGAGATCGCAGACGACCTGGGGGCGGTGCAGGCCCAGCTCAGCCGCGTCTACAAGACCGCGGATCCCTCATCCGAGCGAAGCCGCAAGGCGACCATTCGCAAGGCCGCGAGATCCATGCGCGGGCAAGCCACGTTGTATGGCCAGACCATCGCCGCCCAGGTGGCGTGGGATCTCAACGCGGAGAAGCCCGAGGCGGCCCGGAAAAAGGCCCTGGGCGCGGTCCGGCTGCTCGCGGCCTACTACGAGCACAAGCTAACCGACCTGTACCCGGCCCGCTTCTGGCGGCGTTACCACCAGGTCCTGGCCGCCAAGGCCCAGGTCGACCGGGCCAGCTCGCTGCGCGGGCGGCTCCGGCGGGCGCGATACTTCTTGAAACGAAGAAAGCTGCAGGACGCCCTGCGCGTGGCCAGCGGTGCGTTAACCCGCTACGGCGATGGGGCCGCCGAGGCCATCTACGTGCGCGCCGTCGCCCTAGAGGAGCTGGGCCGGCTCGATGAGGCATTGACCGCCTATCAGCGATATCTCAAGGACAACAAAGACGGCGATCGCGTCAACGAGGTTCGAAACCGGCTGAAGCGACTGCGCCGCGGTGGCCGGTGATCCCGTTGCGGCGGACGCCCGCGGTCCCCCTCCCCGGCTGCCACCCCGTTTGATTCCGGAGGCCCACATGTCCCCCGACCGCCCCGAAAACCCGGCGAGACGAAGCGCCCCTCGCCTTGACAGTCAATCCGAAGAGATCCACCTGTCTCTGATCATCTGCACCCGAAACCGCGCCGCCCAGCTTCCGGCCTGCCTGGAGGCCATCGACACCCGGGAGCTGGCCGAAGTGTCAGGGGAAATCGTGCTGGTGGACAACGGCTCCACCGATGAAACCCTCCGGATCCTACACGACTATGCCGAGAAGCAGACAGTGCCGGTCCAGGTCACCACCGAGCCCGAAACCGGCCTTTCTCGCGCGCGCAACGCGGGGCTCGCGGTGGCTCGCGGCGACATCCTGGCTTTCACCGACGACGACTGCTACCTCACGCCGGGCTACTTTCGAGAGGCGGCGCGGGTCCACGCCGAGACCGACTATGCGTTCTGGGGGGGCACCATCGATCGCTACGACCCGCTGGACGCCCCCTACTTCATCACCTGGCTGACCGAGCCCCGTGAGCTCCGCCCCGGCCAGCTCATCCCCGCGGGCGTGATCCAGGGTGCCAACCTGGTGATCACCAGCGCGCTGGTAGATGCCATTGGGCCGTTCTCCGAGCGACTGGGCGCGGGGACCCCCTTTCGCTGCGAAGACATCGAGTACGTGTCTCGCGCCACCCACTACGGATACCGGGGTGGCTTCGTCCCGCAAATGAAGGTCCTCCACCACCACGGCCGCCGGCCGGGCGCCGGGCTCGAGAAGGTCATGCGTGACAACGACCATGCCCGGGGCGCCTACTACGCGTGCTTCCTGATGCTCGGTCGAGCCGATGTGCTCCGCTTCTGGCTCCGTACGACCTGGCATCGGATGGTCCGAGAGAAACGGCAGGGGGAGATACGCCGCTTCGTGCGAGAGGCGGCCGGCGCCCTCCACTACTCCGCCGCCACCGCGTCAGAGCGTGTTCGGCAGCTCGCTCCCGGGGAGACGTCATGATCGATTCCTCCTACCTCGAAACCCACAACGTCCTGTTGGTCACGCTGGACAGCCTGCGCTTCGACGTCGCCATGGCCGCCGACACCCCCCAGCTCTACCAGTGGTTCCACCGCTACGGCACGCACCGGCGGTGGGTGTTGACCTACGCCCCGGCCACCTACACCCTTCCCTCCCATGCCTCTATGTTCATCCCGGGAATCTTCCCGGAAAACCGAGAGCTTTCAGGTTATTACAACCGATACAGCCAGTCCATGATCCGGACTCGCAGCGTGGAGGCCCGCGGGGCGCGGGAGGGGGTGAACTTCAACGCTCCGAGCATCGTGCAGGGCTTTCATCAGCAGGGGTTTCGTACTCTCGGCGTCGGCGGCGTCGGCTGGTTCAACACCGCCACCGCCACCGCCCACCACCTCACCGATCTCTTCGCCGAGTTCGTCTTCGAAGACCGCTTCGATGAGGACCACCCGGACGCCTTCGCGCACCAGGTAGCCCGAATCCAGGCGCTAATGGATGACAGACCCACCTTCCTGTTTGTCAACGTCGCCTCCACCCACTGGCCCTACTGCCGTTTTTCCCCGGATTTCGATGGGCAGCGCGCAGCGCTGGAGTACGTGGACCAACACATCTCGGCGCTGCTCCAGGCGGCCCAGGGTCCGCGGGAGCTTTTCGCCATCGTTTGCTCGGATCACGGAGAGGTATTCGGCCTCGGCGGGCGGGGGCACGGCTTTTATCACAAAAAGGTGATGGAGGTCCCCATGATGGTTCTCGACACAGCCGAGCCACGCTCACCCGACGCGACGGACGAGGAGGCGGCACACCGGCTCCCCACCGGGGAGCTGGAGCAGGACTACGACCGCCTCCAAGAAGAGGTGTTTCGGCGCAAAGACCAGGCGGATCGCATCGCATGGCTGGAGGCGGAGAACAACCGCGTCATGGAAAACAACCGCCGCCTGCTGGCGAACCAGAAGCGCTGGCACCAGCTCACCCTGACGCTCGAGAAACGATTAGCGGCGCACCCGCGTCTCCACCGCCTGGCCAAACGAATCCTCAAAAGCTGGCCCCGCACCGGACGGGGCCGTCACGCATGACCACCGCGTCCACCGCCCGCCTCGGGATCCCATGATCTTCACCGAGCAATTCGTTTTTCTCCATGTGCCGAAAACCGGCGGGACCTTCGTCCGGTCTATGCTGACCCAGGCCCACCAGGCGCGGGAGGCCTCATGGCGCGCTCGTCTCCGCCGCGCGCGGGGCCGTCCCTTCCAGTTCGAGTCCCACAGCGGACCCCGTCTCAAGCATGGCTGGCGCAACGCGATTCCCCCCGAGCATCGTGACAAGCCGATCCTGTCCACCCTTCGCAATCCCTTTGACCGCTACGTATCGCAGTACGAGTTTCGGTGGTGGACCAAGCCGCCCCCCCAGGGGATGTGCGACCACGAACAGGCTCGCCGGATCTACCCGCACTTCCCGGACCTCAGCTTCGCCGAGTTCGTCCATCTGGCCAACGAGCTGTTCGCCGAGCTCGCCTTGACCCACCCCGACGAGCCAGAGCCCATCGGCTGGCAGACCGAGCAGTTCATCAACTTCCACGCGCGAACCCCGCAACGGTACACCCGGAAGGTGGGCGACGGATTTTTCCTTTCCCCCCCCTTCTCGCAGGAGCTCGCCCCCGTGCATCTGCTGCGCATGGAGCGCCTCAATCGGGATCTGTACAGCTACCTCCGCGAACACGGCTTCTCGCGACGAGAGGTGCGCTTCGTGCTTGACGCTGGCCGCATCCTCCCGAAAGAGGGCGGCCGCTCGTCTGCGCAAACCTGGACTCGGTACTATACGCCCGAGTTACTGCAGTTCGTCCGCCGCCGGGAGCGACTGCTCCTGCAGGCCTTTCCCGAGTACGATCCCGACCGGCCAGCGCTCACCCCCCCGCATCGGTCATGAAACCCGGCAAGGTGGGCTGCTTGCGCCGCGGCTCCAGCTTCAAGGTGCGCGTACAGAGCTTGTCGATCACGTCCTGATCGTGGCTCACGATGACAACGATCCGATCCCGGCTCCTGATCATCTGCTCGATGGCGGCGCGGCACTTCTTGCGAAACCCCTTGTCGCCCACCGCCAGCACCTCGTCGATGAGCAGGATGTCCGGATCCAGGTTCACCGCCACCGCGAAGCCCAGGCGGGACACCATCCCCGAAGAGTACATCCGGATGGGCTGGTAGATGAACTCGCCGATGTCCGCGAAGGCGGCGATGTTAGAAATGAGGGCTTCGATCTCCGGCTGGCGCAGTCCAAAGACCGAGCCGTTTAAAAAGATGTTCTCGATGCCCGTCAGCTCGGGGTGAAATCCGGCGCCGATGGCCAGCAGCGACACGCGCCCCTCAGTATGGATGAAGCCCTCGTCCGCCTGGTAGATCCCGGTAATGGACCGAAGCAGCGTGCTCTTGCCGGCCCCGTTGGGGCCGACGATCCCCAGCACGTCTCCGTCGCGGAGCGTCAGGCTGACGTTACGAATGGCCCAGAACTCCTCGCGCTTTTCGCGGCGAAACGGGTTGAGGAGCAGCCGCTGCAGGGTGCGATCCCGCTTTTTGTCGAGATTGAACTTGATGCCGAGGTCCTGGATCTCTACCCGCGCCATCTCACAGCACCTTGGCGTAGTGCCCCTGGTGAGCTCGGATCTGGCGCACGCCGAATATCACGATTAACAGCGAAAGGCCCCAAAGCACCCCGAGTCCGCCGAGATCCGGCGTCTGGTTCCGTATGCAGACGTCGCGGTACCCGGTCATGATGAGCGCAAATGGATTGAGCCGAAACAGAGGCTGGAGGTTGTCCGGCACTAGATCGATGGGATACAGCACCGGAGAAAGATAGAACCACATCTGAAGCACGTACTTGAGGAGGTTTGAGGTGTCCCGGAAAAACACGTTCAGGTCGGCCAGGGTCAAGGCCAGGCCCGCGGTGAAGGTGAACTGCACGAGAAACACCACGGGAAAAAGGAGCAGGTTCCAGCCCAGCTCCGCGTCGAACATCAGCATGAACAAAAAGAGGATGGGGAGCCCGAAAAAGAAGTTCATGGTGTTCGAAAGCACCGAGGACAGGGGGGTGAGCACCTTCGGGAAGTAGATCTGCTTCACCATGCGAGAGGCCCCCCGGATGGAGAGGGTCGCCTCGCTGAGCGAGGTCATGAACCAGCGCCAGGGGAGCAGCCCACAAAACAGAAACAGCACGTACGCCTTGCCACCCCGCCGTAGAATCAGACCAAACACCACGTAGTATATGCACATGAACAGCAGCGGGTCGAGGACCCACCAGAGGTAGCCTAGGTAGGTCCCCTTGTGCCGCAGGCTGAGCTTGCCCAGAGTCTCGAACTTGAGATAGGCCCGATAGTCCCAAGCCTCTCGGAGAATCGGTTTTCCCGTCTTGCGTGCCATCGGATCCGTCGCTCCCCGGTTTTTACCGGGGGGCACCAGGATATACCATACCCTGGTGGCTTTCGAAAACACCGGAAAGGCCGGCAGGATCTCGAAACAGGGGACGGCACCCGCCCGGGTTTGTCCGAGCCGTCGTTCTGGGCTATGATCCATGGGCGTGGCGAAAGCGGCTCTCATGTGCCGACCGGTCTCTTTAGCCTCCCCCTTGGATCCGTCGCATCCGAAGGTCGACGCCTCGGGCCGTGGGCCCAATGCTCTCACCCCAGAATCCTGGCAACCGAGGCACGCGCCCGTGATCTCCGAAGCGGGGCGGCCGCGCGACCGACCGCGGCGGCCCCGGCGATTCGCCTTGGGGGTGGCGGGCTGGACCCTCGCGTGGCTCGGGGTGCTGGCCGGCGTGTCACGGCCGGCCCAGGCTGCCCCCGCCCGCCTGCTCATCGATACGGATCTGGGTGCCGACTGCGACGACGCGGGAGCCCTGGCGGTGGCGCACGCCCTCGCCGACAAGGGCGAGGCCGAGCTCCTCGGGATCGGATTCTGTACGGCGGGGCAGCACGGTCCCGCCGCCATCGCCGCGATCAACCTGTACGCGGGTCGGCCCGGGCTTCCCGTCGCCGCGCCCACGACTCCGCAGCCGGCCGGCAACGACGCGGCCTTCGCCCGCGCGCTCGCCGAGACGTTTCCCCGAGTCCTACCCGTTAACGGCCTCGAGTCCGTGGTGGGCCTCTATCGGCGCGTCCTCGCTTCCTCGGCCGACGCCACGGTGACCGTGGTGGCGCTCGGCCCCCTCTCCAACCTCGACCACCTGCTCTCCAGCGGTCCCGATGGAGACAGCCCGTTGGACGGCGTGACGCTGGTGTCCCGCAAGGTGAACCGTCTGGTGGTGATGGGCGGAGTATTCGGGGGCACCGTCCACCCGCAGGGCGCCGAGTGGAACTTCTCCCGTGATCCCCGTGCCGCCCGACTTGTCCTGCAGCGCTGGCCGACTCCGGTGTGGCTGTCGGGATGGGAGATCGGGCGGGCCGTCACCACGGGCGAACGGCTGTACACCGAGACCCCGGCGGCCAACCCAGTGCGCCGGGCCTACGCCCTGTACACCGGAGGCACCGGCCGTCCGAGCTACGACCAAACCGCCGTGCTGGTCGCGGTTCGGGGCCCCGGAGACCGCTGGAGCCTCTCGGCCCCGGGATGGGTGGAGGTCGCCGCCAACGGCGCCAACACCTTCCTCCAGGATGACGCGGGCCACCATCGCTTCTTGGCGCCCGCGCTCGCGGTTCCGACCCTCGCCCGCCGCATCGAGGACTTGATGGTGACCGCGCCGGCGCACTCCGGCGTCGCGCTCTCGGTGGCCCGGCGCGCGGGCCCGCCGGGCCTCCTGGCGCTCCAGCTCCGGGCCGATCCCCCGCTGCCACTCGTGCGGTTTCGCCTCGAGCGTACCCGGAGCTCGGAGGCCCCCTGGCAAACGATCCAGAGCGTGGATGCCACCGACCAGGTGCGCATCACGTACGCCCCTGCCCCGGCGGGCGACTCCCACTGGCGGACGTGCGTTCCGGCCGGGCCGGCTGGGGCGCTCTGCTCGCCGGCGCTGTCCATCCCCGCACCGCCCGCTGCCTCGTCACCCCGGTCTGGGTGCGCGGGCTGCGCCCACACCCCGCCCCCCCTGACATTTGGATTCTTCTTGCGTTTTACGCTGCTAGCGGTAGTTTTGTTGCTCTATCGGTCGCTGCGGATGTGCGCCCCTGTTACAGCCTGCCCACGGTTTCGGCGACGCGCCGCGCAGGATCCGCCACACCCGTACTACGAGATTAGCCGTACGCGAAAAAATGGGTCACCATGTCTACGGAACCAGAATCATCTCCCGTCGAATCCCCAGAGCGAGTTGCCACGCTGCTGGCGGAATCCCCCCGGCTTCACCTCGGATGCGGAGAGGACCGGAGAGCGGGGTTCATCAACATCGACATCGACCCGGCCGCCCGCGCGGATCTCCAGATGGACGCCACGCGGCTCGACTCCATCCCCGACGCGTCGGTGGAGGAGATCCAGGCCTTTCACCTGTTCGAGCACCTGGACGTCGCTCGGACCACCGCCGCTCTCGACGAGTGGAAGCGGGTGCTCGCGCCGGGAGGACGGCTGATCCTGGAGCTCCCCAACCTCGCGCGCTGTCTGCGCGTGGTGGGCACGCACTTCGATGAACGCGGCGTGGATCTGGCCATGTGCGGCATCTACGGGTATCCACCCGACATCGCGAAAAACCCGTCGGATTACCAGCACCGCTGGGGGTGGACCCCGGAGACCCTCCGGGCCACGCTGGAGCTCGCCGGATTCACGGACGTGCGGCAAAAGCCCGCCACCCAGACGTGGCGGGAGGCGACGCTGTTCGACCGGGACATGCGCATCGAGGCGACCAGGCCACGGGACCGAGCGGCCGCTGTGCCCCAGCCCCCTGCGGCGCCCGAGACCGATCCTCTGCCCGTCCAAGACCACGAGCTGTACGCGCTGCGCAAGCGGATGATCGAGCTTTCCCGCAAGAACCTGGCGCTATACCAGGAGTTGGAGAGAAAGGAAAAGAGGCGCGAGCACCTGCTCGCCGAGCACGAAGCGGCGATCGCCGCCGAGCGCGCCAGGCACGCCGAGGAGATCAAGCGACGCGAAGAAGCCATCGAGCGCCTCAAGGGCGCCGTGGCCCAGCGGGATCGGATCATCGACCAGCTCCGCAGCTCCACGGCCTGGAAGATTGGTATCTCTCTCACCCGTCCCGCCCGCGGGGCGATCGAGCACCTGCGCGGCCGCAAGGGCTGAGGCGGGGGCTCCCTCCCATCTCGGTCCCGTCGGCTACGGACCCCAGAGCCTCAACCCCGGCAAAGGATAAGCTCATGACCTCAGCCCCCCCCGACCCCCACGTCGAAGGACGCATCAAGATCATGTCCTTCGGGTTCAAATACGGCCTGCCCAACGCGAACCACTACTTCGACGTGAGCTTTACCCAAAACCCCGCCCGACAAAAGCAGTGGGGCATGTTCGGCGTGGTGGACCACGAAATGATCGAGTTCGTGCTCGAGCAAAAGCGGGTCTCGTCCTTCATCGAGATGGTGATCCCCTTGATGAAGCTCCTGGCCTCGGTGGACGCCTACCAGGTGGTTGCCTTCGGATGCAACTCGGGCCGCCATCGTAGCCCCATCATCGCAAACGAAGCCGCGCGAAGGCTCGCGGGGCAGGTCCCCATCGTCGTCGAGCACCGGGATCTTCCCGACTACGAAAAATTCGTATATAGTATCGTCCACGGGAAGCCCGAGCACAGCAAATAGCCAACGAGCATAGACCCGGTGGGCGAGCAGGCTGGGCGAGGCGTGAAAGCCGGGGGCCCTCATTTTACTTGTTTCTTTTCGAGGGAGGGGTTTATGGATTACATGAAAGACGTCGCGGTGGTCATCGTCTCCCGGAATCGGCCGGACCTGGCGGACGCGCTGGTGGAGCAGCTCCGTTCCTTCGACACCCGACGCAGCCACGACATCTTCGTGGTGGAGATGGGCTCCGACCCCGACAAGCGCAGCCGGTACTGTAGCTACTTTTACCCGGACTCGGACTTTGGCGGCAAGGCCGCCGGTCACGTCAAGGGATACGAGTGGGTACGCGATCACCACGGGCCGTACCGCTACTACTGGTTCGTGATGAACGACCTGGTGTTTCGCGCCGAGCCCAACCCCATCGACACCCTGACGGACCTGCTCGAGGGCGACCCGCGGCTGGGGCTCATCTCACCCACCGAGGCCGATAGCGGCTATCCGGGCTCCCGTCCCGCGTCCAGCCGGAACTACCACCTGGTAACCACGTGCGACTACCTCGCCATCATGATGAAATCGGACTGCCTGGAGGAGGTGGGCTTTTTCAATCCCGCCTTCAAGTACTCCTGGGGTGCCATCCACGAGCTGTCCCACAAGATGTACCGGGCGGGCTGGACCCTGGCGTACTGCGACAAGGTCGTGATGAAACACCTGGGTGGGACCACTTACGGAAAGGTCAAGGGCACCATCTCCCGCGCCCAGTACAAGGAGAACGCGCGCCAGTGGGCCGCCGACTACTTCCGGCAGACCTATGGGCCGCGCTGGGACGAGGAGTTCTCGTTGTACCTCCCCGAAGACATCCATCCCAACACCTATCGGATCCATCGCCGATACTGGGAGGGCCAGGACGAGACTGCCCGCCCGACGGGCCGAGCCAATCGTCTGGTCAGGGCCGCGCTGAAGCGCTTGCCCGGCCGGCCGAGCCGCGCGTAGGGATCCTGTTTCGTATCAACGGCTCGCGCAAGAAGTACTTCGTCATCCGTGCGCCGAATGTACAATCTAATGGTGATCAGGACCCGGACAGAGAGACGCCTCGCCCCCACGCCCTCGTGCCCGAGAGGACGGTTCTTCCGAGATGCTGAGACGGTTGGATGAGCGTATTCAACGCCTGCTCCGAGCTCGCTTCGAACGCGAGCTCCGGCTAGGAGATATTAACAACCTGCCTCCCCAGCGCACCTGGTGGCGGCTGATGCAGCACCACGCGAACCTGCTCGGCCCCGCTGGGACCCTGATCGAGATCGGGGACGGCAGCCTGGCGGCCCAGGCCGCATGGATATGGCCGTCCACCGCCTACGTCGCCCTCGACCGGGCGTCGGGACGCCCCCTGCTGTACGGGGGCGTGGACGGCAGCACGCTTTCCGCCCCCGAGGCCTCGAGCCCACCCGAGGGAGAGCCACGGCCCGGGAAGGAGCCGAGCCCCGCTCGCGCGCTGGACCGGTTCTGCTCGTCTCACGGCCTCCCCCCTCCGTACGTCATTTCCGTCCATGACGCTGAGGAACTCCCGCCGCTGCTCGATGGCGCCGCGTCGATCCTGGCGCACTGCGAGCTGCTGGTGATACGCCTCGCGCTGGCGCCCCCCGCCCTCGTGGAATTCGAACGAGAGACACGCCCCCGGTTGGCCGAAGCGGGACTGGCGCTCTGGGACGTGTGGGGAGTCCGGAGCGGCGCGGAGCTGACCGAGCCCACGCGACGAACGACCTGGCTGTTCGCACAATCCGATGGTCCGTATTTGCAGGTATTCTCGTCGTACTCCGGGGACCGGGCCTCCGACGGCTCGCGGTCGTCCCGCCGTCAATCCGACGCGCACGTCACCGACACCCCGCGAAGCTGTCTGATCCTGGGCACGGGCCGCAGCGGGACCAGCATGCTCAGCGGCCTTCTGTACGAGGCAGGCTACTACTTCGGTGAGAACCTTTATCCCGGACGCCCCACGAACCCCAAGGGCTTTTTCGAATGCGCCCTGGTCAACCGGCTCAACGAGGAGCTGCTGCGATCCGGCGATGACGCGGACACCGCCTATACCCGGTCCTTTTCGGCGCGCCAGCCAGGCCGACCGCGGAAAAACCCCGGCTTGGGTCGACGATGGCTTTGTGCGCTGGAGGCGCCGGTGTCTGCCGACCACACGCCGGTGGCCGCCCGGGAGCGAATCCGCCAGCTCGCTGCCCGCCAGCCCTTCGCGTACAAGGATCCCCGGTTCTGCTACACCCTGCCGGCCTGGGAGCCTCATTTGCCCCCGAACACAGTCTTCCTGTGCATCTTCCGGCACCCCGCGGTAACCGTTGCCTCCATCTTGAAGGAGGTGCAGACCATGAGCTACCTCCAGGATCTCGACCTCGATACCGATGTGGCCCATGCGATATACCGCCTGCAGTACGCCCAGGTGCTGCGCTACGCCGCGCAGCGGCCCGAGCAATTCGTCTTCGTTCACTACCAGCAGATCTTGCAAGGCGACGGGATCGCACGCGTGAGCGAGCGTTTGGGCGTCCCGCTGACCCCCCGCTTCGTAGACCCGCGCTTGCAGCGGTCCCGCCCCGCGGTCCCGGCGCCCGTCGAGACGCTCCAGGTCTATCAACGCCTGTGCGAGCACGCCGGGCTCTCGCCCGAGGAGGCTGCATGACGGCGCACCCGCTGCCCCCGGGAATCTCGATCATCGTCTGCTGCCACAACGCCTCAGCAGTCATCGAGCCCACCATCCGCGCCCTGGGCGCGCAGGCCCGATCCCCCGGGGTCGGCTATGAAGCGATCCTGGTGGACAACAACTGCAGCGACGACACCGTGCCCAGAGCACGGCGCGCCTGGACGCGCGCGGACGCCCCCCTGAACGTCGTCCGGGAGCCCACCCCCGGACTGATTCACGCTCGGCGCGCCGGCGTGCGCGCGGCGACCTATGACCGGTTGCTCTTCGTCGACGACGACAACATCCTGGAGCCGGACTGGCTCGAGGGGTTGGTCCGGATCTTCGATTCCCAGCCCACGGTGGGCATCGTGGGAGGCTACAGCGAGCCCATGCTACCCGCGGGTTGCTGCCCGCCCTGGTTTCTGCGCTACCAGATCGTCTACGCCTGTGGTCCGCAGGCGCCCCGACCCGGCCTCATGCCCCGCAACCGGAAGCGTCATCTGTACGGAGCGGGCCTGGCGTTTCGCACCGAGGTCGCTCGAGCCGTGGTGGACGGTCCGGTGCCGATGTTTCTGGTGGGCCGCACCGGGAGGCGGCTGCTGCGGGGGGATGATACGGAGATGTGCTTTCGCGCGGTGCTGCTCGGCTGGGATCTCTGGTACGAGCCCACGCTCCGGCTCCGGCACAACCTGCCGGCCAGCCGCTTGACCTGGGACAACGTCTGCCAGATGCGCGCCGGCACCGGAGCCTCGTTTCCTATCTTGCACCTGTACACCCAGCTCACCGAGGGCCGACCGCTGTGGGGGCGCAAGACCCTGATCAAGCACAGCGTCCGCGCCTGGGCCGAGTTCTGGGCACGCCCCCAGAACGCCCGACACCTGAGCACCGTCGGGCACCCCTCCGCCTTTCAGTTCGCCTTCTTACGGGGCCTCACCCGGGGAACGCAGCAACTGGCCGGCGTGTACCCGGAGATCCGCGCGCAACTCGAGTCCGCTTTCGGCTCCCTGCCCGCCCACTCCCCCGGCACCCGGAACCTGGCGGCGTGGAAGGGAGGCACCCCATGCTAGCGCGGCTGTGGCGACGACTCCAGCTCCCCTCGATCCGGCTCCATCGCGTGTACGATCTTCCCCTCACCGCTGAGCGGCCGGCCCTCTCCAGTGTTTCGGATCTGCTTGAATACGGGGGTCGCGTGGTCGGGCTACGACCCGAGCACGTCATCTGGCTCGGCCCCTCCGACCGCTTCCAATCGGAGCGGATACTGTTTCCCCACGCCACCCACCACCACGTCGCTCAGCCCGAGGCGCTCCCCGCCCTGGCGGAGCGCCCCCATCAAGGGGCGAACGTGCTCGTGATTCGGCTCGACACCTTCGATCCGGACGACCTCGGGCGCTCCCCCTTGCGGACCCTCATCGCGGGCTGCGAGATCGTGGCCTGGGAGACGGACATCCCCACCCTCGAGGCCGATCCGCGCTATCTCACCCGCTCACTGGAACGCATGGGCGCGGCGGGCTTCACCCTACTCGAGATCATCGGTGGCCGATCGCAGCATCGCTACCAACCGGACGGGCGTTGCGGGCAGGTGGATCTGGTGTTCAGCCGGGAGACGGGGCACTTCTGCCCCTGGGGACCTGGCGGCTGAGTCCGCCAGGCGGTCTGATGTCCAGCCATCAGCGGACCGCAGTGGAGTCATGGATTCGTCCACGTTGGAACGGATCCCCAGTCACACCCCGAGACCGCGACATCCGGCGCGCTACGCGCCTGGATCTCCCGCGTAGGCGAGCCGCTGCGCTCGCTGCCGCTCCCAGCGCCAGGCCGTCTCGACGATGGTGGTCAGCTCGGGCATCCGGGGGCGCCAGCCGAGTTCCCGACGGATCAGCGCTGAATCCGCCACGAGCTCCGCGGGATCCCCGGGGCGACGCGGGCCGACCTCCACCGGCACCGTGCGCCCAGTCACCTGCTCCACCGCGTGGATCACCTCCCGCACCGAGTAGCCCCGGCTGTTGCCTAGGTTGTACACCCGGCAGGCTCCACGCGCCTCCAGGTGCTCCAGCGCCAGGGAGTGCGCCTGGGCGAGATCCTGTACGTGGATGTAGTCGCGCAGGCACGTTCCGTCGGGGGTGGGGTAGTCGTCGCCGAAGATCACAATCCGGTCTCGCTCCCCGGTGAGCGTCTTGAGCACCAGCGGAATGAGGTGGCTCTCCGGATGGTGGGCTTCCCCCAGGGTGCCGTCCGGGTGCGCTCCCGCCGCGTTGAAATACCGCAGGGACACGTACCGGAAATCGTGGGCCGCGGCCACGTCGGCTAGCATCCGCTCCACCGCCACCTTGGTGGCCCCGTAGGGGTTGGTGGGCTGAAGCGGCGCCATCTCGGTGATCGGGGACTTCTCCGGTTCCCCGTACACCGCCGCCGTGGAGGAGAAGACGAACCGGGTCACGCCCCGACGCGCGAGCACCTCGAGCAAGGAGGCCGTGCGGCCGACGTTGTTTTGCCAGTACTTCAGGGGCGCGGCGACCGATTCGCCCACCAGCGAGAAGGCCGCGAAGTGCATGGCGGTGTCCACCGGGTACTCCCGAAGCAGCCGCGTCACCACCTGCGGATCTCCGAGGTCCCCCTCGACGAAGGGCACCGCGGGGACCAAGGCGCGGTACCCCGTGCTCAGATCGTCGAGCACGACCACCTCTCGCCCCGCATCAAGAAGCGCGCGCACCATGTGAGCGCCGATGTATCCCGCACCGCCAATGATCAGAATCATGTGCTATCCTGTCCGTCGCGAGCCACCGGCTTTCAACCCGTCGACTCATTGAAAACGCTCGGACCCGAGCAGACCGTACCGCACGAGCATGTAGAGCTCCCCGTGCACGTAGGCTCGCTCCCCCAAAAAACGCACCCGATCCCGAGTGCGGCGTCCCCATAGCTCGTGCACGAGCCATTTCGCCGGCTTGCGGAGGAGCGCCCGGCCCAGGCTCGACCACCGACGCGATTGCCGCCGGAGGGTGAGATACAGGTCCGTCGCGCCCTGTTGAAACAGTCGTTGATTGAAATACGCCTGGTCTTGTCGATGCAGCGGCACGGGATGCACCACGCGAATATCGGGGTTGTAGACCACGTCGTAGCCCCGCTCCATGGCCTCGCGGGAGAGCTCGCTGTCCTCCCCGTAGATCTGGATGCGGCGTCCGGCCACGACCCCGATGTTCTCGTCGAACCCGCCGATGGCCTCCAGTAGCTCCCGCCGGACCGCCAGGCTCACCCCCGCCGGCAGCTCGCCGGGTGGAAACCGGATCACCCGGTCCCCGCGATCGTAGACGGGCAGCACGAAGGCCCACTCGGATGGCATCTGCCAGTGCGGGTTTCGCCCCTCGTACTCCGGGAGGATGCGCCCGCCGGCCACCCCCGTACGAAACCCCTCGAGCGCGAAGGTACGCCGGATCGCCGCACACCAGCCGGGATCCACGTAGGCGTCGTCGTCGGTGAACGCCACGATGTCCCCGGTGGCCAGCCTCCAGCCTCGATTCCGCGCCCGCGACAGCCCCTTGCCCGAATCCCGGGTCCAGCGGATGGACCCGGCGCCCGGGCCGATCTCCCGGAGCCGGGGGGCCGCCTCAGGCGGTTCGTCGCTCTGGTCCACAACGATCAGCTCCTCGGGCGGCTCGTCGTTTTCCAGCACGGCGCGGAGACACCGTTGCAGGGTGTCGTACCGGTTGCAGGTGCAGACGATGACCGACAGACGCATGGCTCAACCCGGGGGGACTCGCGCGCCGGGACGGCGCTGCAACGCATGATAGCGCGCCCGGTAGGCCGACGCCATCTGGGACAGAGAGAACTGCGCGCACACGCGCTCGCGGGCGCGCTGGCCGCAACCGCGCCGGCGGGGCTCGTCGGTCAGCAGCCACTGGATGCCGTCGGCCAGGGCGTCGGCGCAGCCCGACTGCGCCAGCCAACCGTTTTCCCGGTGCTCGATAAGATCGTCGGCGCCCGTCTGGCGAAAGGCCACCACGGGGGTCCCCGACGCCATGGCCTCCGCCGTCACCAGCCCGAACCCCTCCTGGCGGGAGGGGACGGCCACCACGTCGGCGGCCGCGTACAATTCGTTCAACGACTCGTCCTCACGGATGGGGCCCACGATCCGGGTCCCGACGCCGGGGAGCCCGCTCCCGGCCGGCTTCGGGTCGTCGGCGCCGAACACTACGATCTGCAGGGGTGGACCCGCCCAGCGGGCCGCGAGCCGCCTGCCCGCTGCCTGCAGGAGATCGTATCCCTTGCGTCGATCCGCGGTGGCGCTCACCGCGCCGAACAGCACCACCCGGCTCGCCTCAGGGATCCCCCAAGCGTGCCGGGCGGTGGCGCGATCGCGGGGGCGAAACTGGTCCACGTCGACCCCGTTAAAAATGGTCTGCCCTCGGCAGCGTCCTAGGAGCTGGCTGGCCTGAGCCGCGCGTCGCATCCAGCCGCTGATGGCGACGTACTCCATATCGGGACGCCGGGCGTAACGCGCCTTGAGGCGCTGCTGAGCCGTGCTCAGATCCCACCGCCAGGGGCTCCCCAGCACCGGACAGCGTCCACATTGGCGCTCGAAGCCAGCGCACCCCCCACTATAGTGGCATCCGCCCGTAAAAGGCCACATGTCGTGCAGGGTCCACAGCACCGGGCCGGGCAGACGGGCGATCTCACCGACGCTGAGGTAGCCGCCGCCCAGCCAGTGTAAATGGATCACGTCGGCGCCAACCGCCCGGATCCGCGACAGCCCGCCCCCTGAGACCAGGTTCGGGGAATACGGCTCCCGGGTGCGGTGGGGGTAGGCGACGAGGGGCCCCCGATCCAGCCGCTGTCGCATGTGGACCTGGATGCGATCGAACGCCGAGTCCGGCCCCATCACCCCCGGCTCCGGGGCACCCGGCTCCTGGGTCCACAACCGGGAATCGACCCCCTGGCGCAGCAGGGTCCGGTGAAGCGCGCGGGCCATGCGCCCGGCGCCCCCCGTGCGATCGCGGCACAGATGCAGGACCCGCACCGTCTTGGAAGTAAACTGGGTGACCACGCCGACCCGGATAATAGCAGAAACGACCCCGCAGGGCCGAGAGAATCCGCAGGGGATGCGTTTAGGGTCCCAACACCGCGTGCACCCGGGGTCGCCAGACCCTGCCA
>CAYFWA010000046.1:0-1303 GCA_964346625.1 uncultured Myxococcales bacterium | reverse complement strand
CTAGACCCTGCCACTAGACCCTGCCACTAGACCCTGCCACTAGACCCTGCCACTAGACCCTGCCACTAAAGAGCGTGACAGCGAAAGCGCTGGTCGGATAAGGTGTGTCCGTGGTTGTCCAAGGGGGGCGCGCGCAGGCCGCCTCCCCCCATTTTCCACGGTGCGCGTTGCGCCCGGTACCGAAAAGAGAGCTACCGATGGATTCTTCGTCGCCACCGGATCGGAGCGCCGGGTGACCGCCCCGCGGATCGGGTTGATCGGCCTTGGGACGTGGGGGCGCAACCATCTGCGCAACTGGCATGAGCTGGGGGCGCTGCGGGTGGTGTGTGACCAGGACGAGGGGCGGCGGCTGGAGGCGGTGGCGGAGTATCCGGAGCATCCGGAGCATCCGGAGTATCCGGAGCTTGAGCACACCGGGTCGGACGAGGAGGTGCTGGCGCACCCCGAGGTGGACGCGGTGGCCCTGGTGACGCCGGCCGCGACGCACTTCGCGCTGGCGGCGCGGGCGCTGCGGGCGGGCAAGGACGTGTTCGTGGAAAAGCCGCTGGCGCTGACGGTGGCCGAGGGGGAGGAGCTGGTGCGCCTGGCGCGGAAGCTGGGGCGGGTGCTGATGGTGGGTCACGTGCTGATGTACCACGCGGCGGTGCGGCGGCTGCGGGCCCTGGTGGCCGAGGGGGCGCTGGGGCGCATCCAGTACATCTATTCGAACCGGCTGAACCTGGGGCGGATCCGGACCGAGGAGAGCTCGCTGTGGAGCTTCGCGCCCCACGACGTGGCGCTGACCCTGGGGCTGACGGGGCACCTGCCGGAGACGGTGGCGTGCCAGGGGGGCGATTACCTGAGCCAGCACGTGGCGGACGTGACCCTCACCACGCTGGCGTTCCCGGGAGCGGTGCGGGCGCACATCTTCGTGTCCTGGCTGCACCCGTTCAAGGAGCAGCGCTTCGTGGTGGTGGGGGACCGACAGATGGCGGTGTTCAACGACACCGAGCAGTGGGACCAGAAGCTGGTGCTGTACCCGCATCGGGTGGACTGGCTCGACGGACAGGTGCCGGTGGCCAACCGCGCGGAGGCGGATCCGGTGGCCCTGGAGCCGGCCGAGCCGCTCAAGGAGGAGTTGCAGCACTTTCTGGACTGCGTGGCGCGGCGGGAGACGCCGGAGACCGACGGGGTGAGCGCCCTGCGCACCCTGCGGGTGCTGGCGGCGGCGCAGCGATCCCTGGATCAGCAGGGCGCGCCGGTGCGCGAGCTGAGCGCCGAGGCCACCGCGGGGGCGGGCTTGGGCCGGGGCGCCGAGGCCGCC
>CAYFWA010000045.1:0-18791 GCA_964346625.1 uncultured Myxococcales bacterium | reverse complement strand
GGGGCGAGTGCGGTTGTGGGCGGGTGTGGTTGGGGGGGCGACTACTTACCCGCCCGAATCCTCCGCGGGGACGCGGAGGATTCGGGCGGGTTGCGGGGGAGTGAAAAAAAGACCCGCCCCGACTTTCGTCGGAGCGGGTCGGGAATGCCCCGGGGAAGCGTGGCCGTCCTCTATGTTGTTATTCCTCGGGGCGGTAGTCGGCTTTGCAGACGCCCAGGTGGCAGAACTGGCCCCACAGGCAGTCGTCGTCGATCTCGCACAGCGGCTGGCAGTAGGTGTTGACGCACAGGCAGCCGTTGGCCGTGCAGTGGCTCACCGCGTCGCAGTCGGCAGCGGTGAGGCACTCGGGGGAGCTGGGCGCGGGGTCGTCCACGCACAGGCCGGACTCGCAGACCTGCCCGAGGGGGCATGTGGGATCGGCCTCGTCACACTCGTGGGCGCAGCGGCTCAGGTCGTTGCAGTCGCGGTCGGCGCCGCAATCGGCGCTGGTCTCGCACAGCTCTTTGTACTCGCCACACACGGGATTTTCCGGGGGCTGGCACTCACCACAGGCTGCGGCGCAGACGTAGTCTCCCGGGCAGTCGTCGTCGGACTGGCAGCCCTCCTCGCAGACTCCGTCGTGACAGAACATGCCGTTGCCGCAATCATCGTGGGTTTCGCAGGGCGTGCCCGCGTCATCCTCGGGGCCGCAGTACCCGGCGGGCAGACACTGCTCTCCGATGGCGCAATCCTCGTCGAAGCTGCAGACCCGGGCGCAACCCCAGTCGGCGCAGTACTCGTTCGCGCCACACTGGGTTCCGCCGTTGCAGGGTTGATTGTCCACGGGCCAGCAGGTGTCGTCGTCCGTGCAGGCATAGCACCCGGAGTCATCGCAGTAGCCAGGGCACAGGTTGCACTCCTCGCTGCTTCGACAACCACCGACCGGGATCGCCATCAGGGCGACCAGTCCGAACGTAGCGAGATGGCGTTTCATGGTCTCTCCTCCAAAGGCCGCGCGATCACACCCTCGCCCTGGATTAATGAAAGGGTTGGACGATGGGGGGCGCGCTGGTTGGCTGGCGATTACTACATGATTCGTGCCAAGGGGCGTTTCGAGGTAAATTGTCGCATGATCTTTCGATTGGGCCAACCAGTGGCGGCGCTCAGGGGTAGCGGCCGTGAACGTACCGCTACATAGAGGCGCCGTCGGGTGTAGTCGATTGTTCACGGTCTGGGGAGTGGATCCATTGCGCCCAGCCGGTGTCGCCCAACGGCTACGGAGACGGATCCAGAACGGATCCGGAAGCGGGATCCTCGCGTCGCAGGGCCGCGGACCGGCGATCCGCCGTCAGATCCCCCGGTGCGCGGCCACGGCGTCCTCATAGACCGCCTCGTAGGCCCCTGCGGCACGGTTCCAGCTGAAATCCTTGAGCATTGCGCGTTTTGCCATCTCTGTCAGGTGGTCGCGGCGATGGTACCAGGCCCACACGGCCCACCCCACCACGTCGAAGAGCGCCCCCGGATCGAGTGACTCGAAGACGAACCCGGTTCCCCTTCCGGTGGCCTCGTCATAGCTCTCCACCGTGTCCCGCAGTCCGCCCACGGATCGGACGATGGGCAGGGTCCCATAGCGCTGGCTATAGAGCTGGTTGAGGCCGCAGGGCTCGTAGCGCGAGGGCATCAAGAAGAAATCGGCCCCTCCCTCGATGCGGTGGGCCAAGGCCTCGTTGTAACCCAAGGACACGGCGAGACGCTGGGGATGAAGATGCGCAAAACGCAGCAGGGCTTGTTCCTGCTGCGGATCGCCGGAGCCCAGGATGCACAGCTGCAGGTCCAGCGTCAGCAGGCGCTCGGTGGCGGCGGTCACCACGTCGGTGCCCTTTTGATGGGCCAGGCGGGAAACCAGACCGATGAGGGGCACTTCGGGGCGCACGGGCAAGCCCAGGGTCTGCTGCAGGTGGGCCTTGCACTGGGCCTTGCCCGACAGATCCGCGGGCCCGAAGCTCGCAGGCAGGTTCGGATCGTGGCGCGGGTCCCAGACCGCCTCGTCGATGCCGTTGAGGATGCCCTGTAGATCGGGGGCGCGTTGGCGCAACATCCCGTCGAGCCCGAACCCTCCTTCGGGGGTTTGGATCTCGGCGGCGTGGGTGGGCGAGACCGTGGTCAGCTTCGTGGCGTGGGCGATGCCCCCCTTGAGCAGGCTCAGCCGGTCGTGAACCTCGAGCTCGAGGTACGTGAAGTGATCCCACCCGAGGCCCGTGTGGAGCAGGTCTTCCTTGGGAAACTCCCCCGAATAGCCCACGTTGTGGATGGTCAGCACCGACGCGGTGTTGGCCAGCGAGGGGCCGCCGACGCCCGTTTTGAGCAGCGCCGGGACCAGGGCCGTGTGCCAGTCGTTGGCGTGGATCACGTCCGGGGTGAACCGCTGGTGGGCGCAGACCGCCAGCGCCCCGTGCGACAAAAACGAGAAGCGCTCACAGTTGTCCTCGTAGGCTCCGTCCGGGGGGCCGTAGGGCCAGGGGCGGTCGAAGTATGCGTCGTGCTCCAGCAGGTACACGGGCAGCGTCGCCGCGGGATCCTCGAGCAGGCCCCCGAATCGGGAGCCGCTGCCCAGGGCCGCGATCACGGGCCCCGGCAGTGGTCGCAGCGAGCGGCGCGGGATCCAGCCGTAGCGGGGAAGCACCAGGCGCACGTCGTGTCCGCGCGCCGCCAGGGCGGCGGGCAGGGCGCCTGCCACGTCGGCCAGACCGCCAGACTTGGCGTAGGGGGTCGCCTCGGCGGCGCAAAACAGGATCTTCATGGGTGCGCCGGATCGGGGGTGGAAAAGGCCCAGCAGTGGGGCGCCATGATCCCCTGCGGATCGAGCAGCGCGCGCACCTTGGTCATCACGTCCATGAACGTCGGGTCCAGCCGCTCCTGCAGGAGCTCCACGGCCCAGGCCGGGGTCTTGTAGGTCAGAAAGCCCAGCTCGTAGCCGGCGCGGCTCAGCGCGAGGTTCATCTTTCGGACGCGCGCGCGCTCCGCGGCGTCGGCCTGGTCGAACACCGAAAGGAAACGCAGCACCCCGAAGTGTCCGCCCTTCATGGGGCGGCTCACCACGGCCGGGGGAAAGCCGTGCTCCTGCATGATCTCCCAGCCGCGGTCGGCGTAGCGCTCGAAGCGGCTCAGGGGGCCGTAGGTGCCCACCCACGACAGCCCGCCGCCGGGGGTGTCCACCAGGAACTCCAGCCGGGTGGGGAAGTCGGCGAACTTGCCGAAGCGGGGGTTGAGCCGCACCAGGGTCTCGATGTCCAGCGGCGCCTCCATCGCATAGCCCTCGGCCTGCAGCTCCGACAGCAGGTCTTCGAGCATCTCCCGGCGCAAGGAGAGCTCCTTTTCCGTGGAGCCGGACAGATCGAGGTAGAGGAAGAACTCCGGCTCGGCCGGATCGCGCTCGGCCGGTTTGGGGACGTCGAACAGCATCTTGCCCGTGGGCCACGACAGCCCCCCCACGTCGTCACATAGGGGACGCCGCGCGAGCGCCTTCATGGCGGCGAAGGCGCCGTTTCGGTCGTACAGCAGCACGAAGAGCCGCTGGCGGTGAGGTGGCATGGGCCAGAGCTGGAAGGCCAGGCGCGTCACCACCCCGGTGGTTCCCTGCCAGTTGGCGAACAGCCCCATCAGATGGGGCAGCGGCCCGTTGCCGAACCAGACGTCGCTGGCCGCGTTGGCCCCGGCCTTGAGCAACCTCCCGTCGGGCAGCACCACCTCCAGGCCACCCATCCAGTCGGCCATGGAGCCGTGGCGCATGGACAGGTTGCCCAGGCCATCGAGCAGGCAGTTGGCCACGATGGAGGTGTCCGGGGGGCTCAAGGGGTAGCCCAGTCGCAGGGGGATCTCTTCTTGCTCCAGGTGGGCCTTGAGCTGTTCCCAGGTGACGCCGGGCTCGATGAGGGCGTACATGTCCTCGACGTTCACCTCGTGGATGCGGTTCATCAGAGCCAAATCCACCACTAGGCCCCCGGTGGGCGGCATGGCCAGCGCGCCCACGTTGGAGCCGGTCACCCGCACGGCCAGGGGCAAGCCGAGCTCGCCGGCCAGCGTCACCACCTGCTGGACCTCGGCGGTGGACTGCGGACGGACCACCAGCCCCGGCGGCCGCGGGTCCTCCTCGGTGTAGTCGGAGGCGTAGGGGGTCAGCGCCTCGCCGTGCAGCACGCGCTGTTCGTCGAGCAGCTCGGTGAAGCGAATCCGGGCGTCTTTCATCGTTGGCTCCAGGGTCGATTGCATCGCAGGCTCCTCGAGTTGGCCGGTGTGCCCCGCGCGTGATGGCGGCACCCAAGGCCGTCTCAGGGGTGCGCAGCGGCGCGGCGGGGCACACCGGCGGCGCCCCTCAGGTACGCATGAGGGGGAGCACCTTGAGAAGGAGCAGCGGGTTGCCTCGGGTCCGCAGGCGGCCGGCGAGCCAGGGGCCCACCAGACCCCCCCCCAGCGCGACGTTCATCAGGGCCTGCATGGAGCCCTCGACCACGGCGCGGGGCGCCTTCGCTGCGCCCCGGGAGACGGTCACCCGACCGTCGGCGAACGACAGCGTGATGGACATCTCCCCGGCCTTGACCACGAGCGCCCCCCGCAGGCGCGCGAGGCGCTTGCGCGCCGGCTCCTGCTGAGCCTGGCGCTCGATGATGCTGCCGAGCAGCAGGCCCAGCAGGTTCATGCGTGGGGCATCGTCGATCACCACGAGGGCGCGCTCGGGGGCCCCCTCCGCCTCTGAGGCGGCTGCGGCGTCGGCCTGCTTGGCCGGTCGATCCTTCGTTCGTTCCTCCGTCATCCGCAAGCCCTCTACCTTGGCACCGATACGGTACAGTAGCACAGCCGGTTGTGCTACACACGGTTCATGCGCGAGGCGTGGCTCACCTACGTCTACCAGTACGGCATCGCGGCGTCGGAGCCGCCCGGGGCGCCGGCGTCGGACGCGGGCTGGACCGAGGGGGACCCCGTCGCCCTGGCACCCACTGATCTTGCCCGGATCGGGGCGGTGTCCGGGGATCTGCTGTTTGTGTCACACCCCAGCCGCTGGCACGGCGGGCTGCGGGGGACGCACGTCCGCGCGGCCACGGCTGCCGACGATACGCACGCGGGGCAGGTGCGCCTGCCGCAGGACTTGCTGCGGCGAATCAAGGTGGCCCCGGGGCAGCGGATCCGCGTGGAGCGAATCCTGTGACGCTGGCGGTGCTCGTGGCGCTGGCGGTGGTGCCCGCCGTGGCGCTGGTGGTGTATTTCTACCTGCGAGATCGCTACGAGCCCGAACCTCGGGGCTACGTCGTGGCGGCCTTTTTATACGGCACCCTGGTGCTCGTGCCGGCGCTGTGGCTGGGCGCGCAGGTGCGGGGCGCCGTGGACCCCGAGTGGCTCGCCCTCTCGGGGCGGGCGGGGCGACTGTACGAGGACTTCCTGGTGGCCGCGGCGGTGGAGGAGGGGCTCAAGTGGTTGCTGTTCGTGTCCACCATCGCCCGCTGGCGGGAGTTCGACGAGCCCATGGACGGCGTGGTCTACGGCGCGACCCTGGCGCTGGGGCTCGCCGCGGTGGAGAACCTGTACTACGTGCTGGAGTGTCACCAGCAGCCGGGCTGCGCGGTGTGGCGCCGGGCCTGGTTGCGGGGGGTGTTCAGCGTGCCGGCCCACGCGCTGTTCGGGGCGTCCATGGGGTATTTCGTGGGCCAGGCCAAGTTCGTGGCCCAGCGGGCACGCCGCGGCTATCTGGTGCCCCTGAGCCTCTTGGTGCCGTGGGCCTTTCACGGCGTCTACGACCACCTTTGCAGCTTCGTCGGCCACGTTGGCGGCTGGATCGTGCTCGGCGCGGTGAGCCTGGGGATGTGGGTCTTCGTGCTGCTGGCCATCACCCGGGCGCTGCGGCGTTCCCCGTTTCGACCTACGGGCGCCGCGGGGGACGCGGACCCTGAGCCGGTGGCCGGCGGCGAGCGGTCTGCCGAACGGTCCGACGACGAAGGCGAATAAGGCAGCTGATCAAAATTAGTTTGCCAAGTTGGCGCGCGAGGCGCGCGGCTGGCAAGGCGCGACGATGGCGCGTACTGGGCGTACGCAACGGAGGAGCAACGCAGCCAGCCGCGATGGATCGCGCGCCAGATGGTGAATTAATTTTGACCAGGGCCCTAAGGCGAAAGGGGCGCGGAAGACGAGGACGCTAGCGGAAGATAAAGGGGTAGGTGTAGCGCAGTGGGCCCTTTTTGAACCGCGGGAAGCGCCAGCGCTTGGCGCCCCGCTTGAGACAACGGGCCATGCGGGTGCCCCGGAAAGCCGGCGCCTCCACCTGCACCGAAGCCACCCGGCCGGTGGTGG
Source organism: uncultured Myxococcales bacterium (assembly GCA_964346625.1). Taxonomy (GTDB): domain Bacteria; phylum Myxococcota_A; class Polyangia; order HGW-17; family JAJRWW01; genus CAYFWA01. Next base: position 12,473 of record CAYFWA010000045.1, on the reverse strand, counting down.
AGATGGTCAGCGTCAACAGCGCTCTGCCCGATTTGCCCTCGGTGGCCGCTTGACAGCGGTGCAGGCGCACGATCTGGCGCCGGATGTGGCGCCCCACCTGGTTTTGGTTGAGCGTGATGGGCAGCTTGCGGTCCCCCCCTACGGTGGGAGGGGGCTTGGGCGCACCGAGCCGCTGCACGTTGCCCTTGAGGTCCGATCGCTTGGTGTCGATGACCTGGACCTCGTCCAGGCCACTTTTCTGTTTGGCGGCCTGCCACTTCCGCTCGAATTCCGGGGACTGCTTCTTGGCCGAGCAGCCGGGGATCATCAACGCGCACAAAAAAGACAGAATTAGGGCTCGGTGCATGGGTACGCTCCTCGGGGAAAGGGGCCAAGTCGAGCCACCGCCGGGGGTGAGCTCAGGGGGCGATGCGTCGAGCCGGGGCCAGGGGGCCGCCACGAAGCGCACATCCCCCGTAGTATAGTCGATACGACGCGCCTTGACAGCATCCGGGCAAAACCCGTTATATATCGCACAGAGCGAAAGCGCATCCATGCAGCAGGTCATCGCGTGCCAGCATTGTCGGACGGAGGTGCCTCCGGACGCTGCCCACTGTCCGAACTGTGGCCAGCCCATGCCACGCCATCTCCTGCCGCCTGGCGAGATCATCGGGGAGGACTATCAGATCGTAAGACTGTTGGGCTACGGGGGGATGGGGGAGGTCTACCTGGCCCGCCATCACCTCACCGGGCAGCAGGTGGCCATCAAGGTGCTGGCCATGCATCTTTCCGAGGAGGTGGATCTCCGCATCCGGTTCCTGGACGAGGCCCGCATTCTTGCGCGGTTGGATCATCCCAACATCGTGATGTTGCACAACTTCAAACAGGATCGCGGTCGCCTGCTCATCCTCATGCAGTACGTGGATGGCCTTGGCCTCGACCACATCCTGGCCCGCGAGGGTCCCCTGCACCCGGAGCGGGCGGCTCTGATGTTCGCGCCGCTGTGCGATGCGCTTCACCACGCTCACGAAAACGCCATCATCCACCGGGATCTCAAGCCCTCGAACATCCTGGTGGACAAAAGCGGCAAGGCTCGTCTCACCGACTTCGGCATCGCGAAGCTGACCGAGGGGGGGGCCAACCTCACCCGCACCGGGACCCGCGTGGGCACCTCCTGGTTCATGTCCCCGGAGCAGGGGCTCAACCAGCCCGCCGACGCCCGCTCGGACATCTACGCGCTCGGCGTGACCCTGTACAACGCCCTGGCGGGACGGCTCCCCTTCGGGGGGGCCTCTGAATACGAGGTCATCAAGGGTCACGTGGAGCGACCGCCGCCGCCCATCTACCAGTCAGAGCACCCCTTTGCCCAGGCGATTGAGGAGATCCTGTCGCGCGCGCTCGCCAAGCGTCCCGAGGAGCGTTACCAGAACGGCGTGCAGATGCGCGACGCCTTGCTGGACGCCCTCGCCGCCTTCGGGGACGACAGCGGGGTGCGCTCGGCCGCGGGCACCGGCCTGTTTCGCGTGCACCAGGAGCGCGGCACCGAGGGTGCCCCCGGTCGGTCCACGGGGGCCCGGTCGCAGCGGACGGTGGTGGACGAGATCCTGCCGGTGCCCACCGGTGAGCTGCGGGTCGCCACGCCGCCCCTCGGGGGGCGTTCGGGCGTGGGCGAGGGGCGGGAGCCTGGCGCGGCGCGGCCCACCCCGCCGCTGCCCGGCGCGGCCGGGGGCGAGCCGGGCGCGTCGCCGGAGGCAGAAAGCGGCCCCCGCAGCCCCGGCGGGCCGAGCCCCTTCACGCCTCCGGGGCGGCCGGCCGCGCCCGGCAAGCTCTCCGAGAGCACCGGCATCCTGCGCGGCGATCCGGAGGCGGAAGGCGCAGCGGGCGCAGCGGGCCCGGCGGCTCCGCGGGACCGTGCGCCGGAGGGGGCGCCACCGGACGCGAGCGCCGGCCCCCCCCCGGCGCCGCACCGCACGCCGGTGGGCCTCACGTCCCTGCCCCTCGAGGTGCCCAGCTCCTCCCCCGGCGGGCCGGCGGACTCGTCGCCCGTCGGCCTCGCGGCAGAGCCCCGACGACGCGCGCCGGAGTCGAGCGAGGCCCTTGCGGAGGAGGTGGGCTCGCCGACGGGCGCGCCGGCGGGCTCGCCGGCGGGCGCGCCGGCGGGCGCGCCGACGGGAGAGCCGACGGGAGAGCCGGCGGGAGAGCCGGCGGCCTCCGAGGGAGCGCCCCGCCCCCGGCATTCGAGCACGTCACCGCTGGGGGAGCGCATCATCAAAGACGACCCGCCCCCGGCCGGGCGCCGCGCCACCGCGAAGTTTCCGCGGCCGCCCGCGCCCCCGGCCGAATCGAGCGCCGAGACGCAGGCCGAGCAGGAAACAGAGGCCGAAGGCCTGCCGGGCGACGAAGCGGGCAGCGATTCGGAGCGGTGAGCACGGCTCGGTGTCCCGTCGGCACAGATTGTTCAATGATCCCAGCGCACCACCGTCACCTTCCCCGGCGCGGGGCGGATCCGTTTCCAGACGACGCGATGGGAGGCGGGCACGTACAGCGATACCGTGTGCACGGTGGGCAACACCGCCAGGGCTGGGGTCGGACAGTCGTACCCGGTGTCCTTGCCGTCCACGTAGACGCGATTGTGTCCCTCGGTGCGGCACAGCACGCGCAGCGCCGTGCGTCGAGGCGCGGCGCGACGCAGCCGGGGCACCACGCGCGGCAGGATCAGCGAGATCCGGCGACCGACGCCGCGGGGGATCCAGATCGGGCTCTTGTAGAGCTTGTGGCCTGGTAGGCTCACCGACACGCGTACCCGCCCGCCCGGGTTGACGGGCACGCGGAGCGGGCTCTGACCGCGGCGTTCCCCGTCGATGAACACCCGCGCGCCGGGGGGGCGCGTGATGATGTCGAGCTGACCCCGCTTGGGGAGGCCCACGGGTTTGCGGCCAGCGGTGACGGGCCGGGGGTGGGTGGGGGGCTCATCCTCGGCGCGAGACGGTCCGGCGGGGTGGTGCGGGGCGCGGCGGGCGGGCGGCGCGTTGGCGCCGGCGTCGGACCGACCCGGCCCCTCGGCGCGGCGGCCGGCGGCGGGCCCTGGCGCCGACGTCCGGGTCCCGCGGCGTGGCCCGGGCGCGGCGTCGTCCCCGGGCCCGGCGTCGCCGTCGGTTCGCAGCGGTCCGCCGTCAGCGCGGGCGGTGAGGCCTTCGGCGGGGCCCCTGGCGTAGCGAGCGCCCTCTCGCGAGAGCTGCTGCTTGACGGCCAGCAGGATCGCGAGGCTGGCGATGAGGATGGAGAGCACGGCCAGCCCCAGCACCACGAGGTTGCGGGGAGTCCACATCCGCGGCGCCGGGGTCTCGGGCTCTACCAGGCTGTCGGCCGGCATGAAGTGATCGAAGTAGACCCGCGGCTCCGACGGAGTCCCGCCCGCAGGGGGCGCCGCGGGCGCCGCGGGCGCCGCGGCGCGAGGCCTCGCCCCCCCGAAAGACGAGCCAGGGACCTCCACGAGGGTCTCCACGCCGGTGGCCAGCTCCGGATCATCGGCGTGCCCGGCGCCGGGGGTGGGCTCGGGGGGAGAGCCCGCCTCCGCGTCCGACGGCCCGGCGCGGGCGGCCGTGGTCTCCAGCTCGTCCTCCTCGTCGCGCCCGGCGGCCCTCGGGTCTTCGCGTCGCCGGTTGTCGCGGGTGGAGGCCGGGGGGGGGAGCGTCTCGTCGTTGGGTCCGAGCGCGTCAGGCTCGGGGGCTCGGGGTTCGACGCGGACCGAGGCCGCGCCGGCGGTGGCGTCACTCGGCCGGTGCGCCGGGATGGTGAGCTGGCCCGTGAGCTCTCCCACGCCAAAGGCCTCGGGCCCCTGCGGAGGGAGCGTGGCGTCTCCGTCGGTGGCGTCTCCGTCGGTGGCGTCTCCGTCGGTGGCGTCCCCGTCGGCCGCGTCCCCGTCGGCCGCGTCCCCGTCGGCGGCCGCAAGGGGGACGGAGGTGGGCTTCGGCTCGCCGGCTGCAAGCGGCGCGGAGGCGGGCTTCGGCTCGCCGGCCCCCAGCGCGCCGAAACGAAGCGAGCCGCTCACGAGCTCGGCGATGTCCCCCTCACCGCTGTTCTGGCCCCGCAAGATCAGCACCTGGGTCATGGCCTCGATGGCCTCGGTGGCGTCGGCGTAGCGGCCCCCCCGGTCCCGCGCCAAAAGCTTGTCCATGATCTGTTCCACCACCGGCTCCACGCCGGGCGCCGGAGGAACGTCGGCGCGCTCCACGCGCCGCATGCTGTCCACGACGTTACGACCGCGGAAGGCCGGGGTTCCCGACAGCAGCTCGTAGAGCAGGGCGCCGAGGCTGAACAGATCGCTGCGGGCATCCAGGGCCTCGCCGCGCACCTGCTCGGGCGACATGTAGGGCCATTTGCCGCGAGCGATGCGATCGGTCTGCTCGTCGCCCAGCAGCGTCTTGGCCACGCCAAAATCCAGCAGCTTCACCGCCCCGTGCGCGGTGAGCATCACGTTGCCGGGGCACAGGTCCCGGTGGATGATCGGTGGGTGCTGGGCCGCCCGGCTCGGCAGGCTCGCGTGCGCGTGGCGCAGCGCCTTGGCCACCTCGATGGCGATCACCAGGGCCAGGTCGGTGCAGAGGGTCTGGCCGACCGCCTGCAAGCGGTCCAGCACCTGCCGCAGGTCGATCCCTTCCACGTACTCCATGACCATGAACATTCGGTTCCGGTCTTGCTCGAGCCCATAGACCTGCACGATGTTTGGGTGGTCCAACGTGGCGGTGATCTGCGCCTCTCGTACGAACAGCTCGACCACGGCGGGGTTGTCTTGCAGGTGGGCGTGCAGCACCTTGATGGCCACCGGCCGCTGGAAGTCGGCGATGCCGGTCTGTTCGGAGAGACGGATCTCCGCCATGCCGCCTGTGCCCAGCAGGCGGCGCAGTCGATAGGGTCCGAGGCGCTCCAATTCCGTACTTGCCATCGGGGACACCCATTGCTGCGCGAAACGTACACGTTCAGGGGGGAGCGCGCAGGCCCGCAATCGCTGCGAGGCGGATCAGCTTCGGTTCCGCTTGTGTGGCGGGCGGGGCCGCTTCTTTTCTGCTTTGGCCTCGTTTTTCGACGTACCCGGGGAATCGGCGTCCTTTTTGCCCCCGCGGTTGAACATCCGACCCCAGGCCGTGCTCGGTTCCGGCTCCTCGGCGACGAGGTCCTCGAAGGTGTCCACCTCTTCGACCTGCTGCAGGTCCTGCTCGAAAAAGGCCATCTCGAGCTCGGAAAAAGCCCCCTTGGCCGCCTGTGCCGGTTGGGCGCTGGCGGGATTTTTGGTCAGGGTTTCGGCGGAAGGATCATCGCCCGATGGCGCGGTCGTTTCGCCGCGGTTGGGGTCGGCGGTCGGGTTCGAGGTGGTGGGGGGCGCCGAGGTCGCCGTCGAGCCCGTCGCGTCCTCGCTCGAGGGTTCCGGAGCGTCCGTGGCCGGAGCGGGGCGCGCCTCGGCACCGCGGGCCGTGGCCGGAGCGGGGCGCGCCTCGGCACCGCGGGCCGTGGCCGCCGCGGCCGCGCCGGGATCGGACTTCGCTGCGGCCGCGCCGGGATCGGACTTCGCCGCGGCCGCGCCGGGATCGGACTTCGCCGCGGCCGCGCCGGGATCGGACTTCGCCGCGGCCGCGTCGGGATCGGACTCCGCCACGTTCGCCGCGTCCGCGTCCCCTGCGACCGTGCGGGCGGCCGGTAGCTCGGCGTCCAGCTCGAAACGAATGGCTTGTTTCAGCCTAGGGCTCACTGCGGGGGCATCGGACCCGGTGGAGGCGGCCTCGGGCGTGGTCGCAACCGGCGCCGGATCCAGCTTAGGCTTCGCGGTCGCGTCCGGCGGCCCGGCTTCGGGCGGGGTCGGCGCCTTCGCCCCCCCGATGGGCTCTTGTGTCTGGGTCGTCTGGGTCGCCGGGGTCGTCTGGGTCGCCGGGGTCGTCTGGGTCGCCGGGGTCGTCTGGGTCGCCGGGGTCGCCGGTGGGGGGGGCGCCGCGGCCTCGGCTGGCTCGGTGTCCCGGGTCGCTGCGGCAGGCGAGGGGGACTCCGAGGGCTCCACCACCAGGCTGGGATCCACGATGATGCTACCCGCGGCATCTTGCTGGACTGCGGCTGGCGACCCCGCTCCCCCGATCTCTCCATTGATCACGCCCGTGACCGTCTCGCCTTCGAGGGCGGGCGGCGCATCGCCCTGCGTTTCGGCGGTGGGCGCGGGCGCCGTCCGGGGGGCGTGGCCCGTCTCGCCTTCGTCTTCGCCTTCGTCTTCGACCCCGGTGGTGCGCGGGGCCCGCCCCTTGGCTGCGGCGATGGGGGCGGCCGGCGCCTGGAGGGTCACCGGGCCCGGCTTCTCTTCTGGAGAGGGGGACCCGGTGGTCGGCGGCTGGGTCTTCACGAAGGCGGCGGGACGGAACGGCCGGGTCGAGACCGGCGCCTCGGGCTCACCGGCGGGTACGGAGTACGATCCATCGTCCGCGCCCCTGGGTTCGCCTTTGCCCTTGAGATCCGGGGCTAGGGGAAAGGGAGAGGGCGGAACCGCTTCCTCGGCGGGCGCAGAGGGCGGATCTGCGGTCGCGGTGGCGGGCGCGTCCGAGGGCCCGGTCCGCAGCTCTCCGAGCTTGGTGGACGGCTCGTCGGTGTCGGGGGACGACGGCGGTGGCGCGGCGCCCAACCCGGAGGGTGCGGCCAGGGACGCCGCGCCCGCGGGAACCGGCTGCGCCGGGGTGGCATCCTCGGGAGTCGGGCGCTTTTCGTGGGACGCCTGGGCCTCGACATTGACCCTCCCCGCGGCAGAGAGGGGGGGCGTCCCCGCGGCGGCGGTGCCCTCCCCGATATCGAGCGCGTCCGCGTCGGACGCGTCCGCCGCTGGGCTGACCAACGTATTTCTGCACGGGCCCTTGGCCTCGGTCAGCGTCGCCGCCGCCGAGGCGTCGGGGCTGTCGAAGGTGTAGACCGGCAGGGGCTCGTCGTCGGTATCCGGGGTCTCCACCTCCGCGACGAGCACGTCCCTCGCCTCGTCGTCGGCCTCGGGTGCTGGTTCGGCGCCGCCGTCGATCCCAGCGGTTTTTGCCGCTGGCGAGGTCGGGGAGGGGGCGGCGTCCGGCCCTGCCGCAAAGGGAGTCTCGGCTTCTGGCGTCAGCCCGCGCGGGGTCGCGGCCGGGGTCTGCTCACCGAAGTGGTCGAGGTGGTCGAGGTGGTCGTGGCGATCGGTGTCGTCGATGCGCTCGGCGTCCTGTTGGTACGCGGAGTCGATCTGGATGCTCGGTCCGTTTTGGTCGCCAAAGCTCGCGGCGAGCGCCGACGAAGGAGTCGGGGGACTTTGGCGCGCCGACGCCCCTCCGATCTCCCCCGAGATCACGGCCGCGTGATCCGGATCGTCGGGTTGGATCTCCCGGGGCGGGGTGGACAGCTCCGGGGAGCGACGATGGGGGCTCCACAGGGGACCGGAGGGATCGCTCGGCGCGGGCTGGGGGTTGTCCCCCATCTCCACGCGCAAGGCCGGGGTTACGGTCTCGGTGGGCGCGGCGGCCTGGCTCTCGTCCGAAGGGGAGGGGGATCGCTCCGGCTCGGGGGGGGAGTCGAGCGGGTCGGAGGACCCAGCGGCCGCGATGTCGTCTCCCGCGGATGGGTCGGGCGGTTTCGGCGACGCCTCGGGCTCGGCCGGGTCATGCCGCGGGTCGCTCTTTTTCGAGGGCGCGTCGGGCTCGGCCGGGTCGTCCAACGCCGAGGGCGCGTCACCCGGTGTGGCGCCCGTCCCCTCTGGCCGGATCCCTCCGAGGGAGGGTTGGGGGCCGGCCGAGTTCCCGGCAAAAGGGGGCGAACCGGGGTCGACGGGCGGGGCATTGCTCTCGGGGGTCTTCGTCTTCTTGCGACCGCCTTTGCCCTTCTTTTTTCGTTTCCTTGCCAAGCTCTACGTCGCTTCGTTCTCCGGATTCCCCGACCCTCGGTAGTGCGGATCCGGTCTGCACCTGCCTGCGGCGAACGCCAGCGCCGGGCTCCCGGCCACCCGCGGTGCGACAATCCCGCCGATCGTGCCCGCTGATCGTGCCCGCTGATCGTGAGCCACCCGGACGCACGGGGCAAGGCGCTTTTCCACCCGCGCCCCGCTTCTCGGTCGAGACACCGCTCTCATGGTTTGGGGCTCTCACGGTTTGGGGCCCTGAGCCGCCACACCGTACAAGATACACGCTGGGAGAGTCGGGTCAACTCCTCGTTTCGGACAGGGCATCGGCGAAGCCGGGCAACGCGTTTTCGATCGTGCTCTGTTGGACGCAGTAGGCGAGGCGGAAGTAACCGGGGCGACCAAAGCCCGATCCGGGCACCGCGAGGATCCGGTGTTTCATCAACCGCTGAATGAACGCCACGTCGTCCGCGATCGGGCTTTCGGGAAACAGGTAGAAGGCCCCGGATGGCTCCACGCACTGGTAGCCGGCGTGCTCGAGGCCTTGGAAAAACAGGTCTCGGCGCTGCTGGTAGTGGTTTACGTCGATGACGGTCTGCTGCAATCCCGCCACCACGCGCTGCATCAACGCCGGCGCGTTGACGAACCCCAGGATCCGGATGGTGAAGGCGCAGGCGTCGAGCAGGGCCCGGGCGTCGGTGCAGGCGGGGTTGACGGCCAAAAAGCCGATGCGCTCTCCGGGGATGGACAGATCCTTGGCGTGCGACGTGCAGAAGATCCCATTGGAAAAGATCCGCAACGAAGGCGGCGGCTTCACCCCGTCGAACACCAGCCGGCGATAGGGCTCGTCCAAGATGACGTGGACCGGGTTGCCTTGGGCCCGCTCGTGTTGCGCGAGCCGCTGGGCCAGGCCTCGCAGCTGCTCGGCCGGGTAGAGCACCCCCGTGGGGTTGTTGGGCGAGTTCACGATGATCGCCTTGGTCTTGGGGCCGAGCGCGGCGGACACGGCGTCCAGATCGAGCTGGAAGTCCGGTCCCGACTCCACGATGCAGACCTCGCCCCCGTGGTTGCGCACGTAAAACAGGTACTCCACGAAGTAGGGGGCCAGGACGATCACCTCGTCGCCGGGATCGAGCAGGGCTTTGAGCACGACGTTGAGCGCGCTCGCCGCCCCGGTGGTCATCACGACGTGCTCGGCCTCGAGGGGGACGTCGTGCTCTCGGCCCACCGCCTGGGCGATGGCGGCGCGCGTCTCGGGGATGCCGGCGTTTGGCATGTAGCGATGGAGCCCGGGGGTCGGATCGGCGGCCGCCGCCTCGAGCCCCTCCTTGAAGGCCGCGGGGGGCTCGAGCGCCGGGTTGCCCAGCGTGAAGTCGTAGACATTGTCTTCCCCGTGCTTCTTCTTCATCTCTGCCCCCTGCTCGAACATGCGTCGAATCCAGGAGGACTGCTGCATCTGTTTGCTGATATTCTGGGAAATCGCCATCCGTGCTTGCTCCGCGTCAGGCCAGCGGGTTGGTGGGTTCGCGTGGCAACCGCGCCCCCGTACACCGCCCAGCGTCACTGTTTCCCCGCACTCATATCAACGCTTTCGGGGGGAATACAACCCAAACCGTAGGCCGCATTCCCGGGGGGGGATGGGACATCCCCCCCGAGTGAACCAACACGCACGCGTCCGGATTCCGGACGCAAAGGACCGGATTTCGGACGCGGGGGGCCGGATTCCGGACGACCCGGCCGCCAAGCGCGGGGATCGCGGCCTGGCGAAGCGGGCCCGTGGTTTGCAGAGTCTCGCCGCGTACCATGCTGGAGGGACCGCCATGACGCGCGCTGCGATTCGCATTCTGCTCCTGGGGCTGGCATCGCTGTCCGGCTGCCTGACGCCGGATCTGGGCACCGCGGTGGATCTCGAGCCCCCGGCCGTGGAGTACGTCTCCATGGGGACCCTCGCGCCCCCCGCGCCGCCCTCGGTGGCCCGCGCCGCCGAGCTCCGGATCCGGTTCACCGAGGCTCTCGATCCGTGGACCGTTGGCGCCGACACCGTGATGGTGGTGGCCGGGGCCCCGGGCGGAGACTGCCTCGAGTCGAGCGACTGCGACGAAGGGCGATGCGTGGGGGGGCTGTGCGTCGCGGCCACCGTGGACCAGGCGTTTCGCAAGGACGCGAACCGCCCGCCGTTGACCCAGGGCCGCGCGGCGCTCGTGCATCCCGCCACGGTGAGCCTCACCGCCGACGCCCGGGAGGTGCGCCTGGTGCCCGAGCGTCCCTTCTCGGCGCCCATGGGCTACACCCTGGTCTTGTCGGGGGCCCTGCGGGATCGCACCGGGAACCCTTTGGGCGAGGTCGAAGGACGTTGGCAGGGGTTCGTCTACGACTTCGTGGTGCTTCGCGACGGCACCGGCCCGCCGGCCGGCGGGTTGATTCAGCCCGAGCCGGAGGCCGAGGCGGTCCCGCCCAACCTGCCGGTGCTCCAGGTCGGCTTCGATCGCCCCGTCTCGGGCGTCACGCCCGGGGGGCTGTGGCTGCGCCCGGTGGGGGGCGCGGGGCTCGGGGGCGCCGCGGTCAGTGGGACCGCGGAACCGCTCGACGAGGGGTGCCCGGCCGCGCGGTCCTGCTGCTACCGCTTCTTTCCAAAGACGCCTCTGCAGCCGGATACGCGGTACGTGCTAAAGTGGTCCGAGGCGGTACGCGACCCCTGGGACCAGCCGGTGGCCGGTTCGGGCGCCAGCGGGTTCACCACGGCCGCCACGGCTGACACCCGTCCGCCCGCCGTCTCGGCACCGCGGCTCGAGGCAGACGGCGGCTGCGTGACCGCGGTGTTCCAGACCGACGAGCCCACTCGCGCCCGCGTGGCTCTCTGGCAGGCGGGCCAGGAGGTCTTCTGCGCGGAGCTGCCGCAGTGGAGCACCTCCCACCAAGCCCAGGTCCCCGCCTCGGGGGCCGCAGGGACGCTGTCGCTTTTGCTCGAGGCCTGGGACGCGGTGGGGCTGCGCGGAAGCTGGGGACCCGAGCCCCTGCCCGCCGAGCTGCCCCCGGCCGTGGCCATCAGCGAGGTGCTGGCCAACCCGGCGGGCCCCGAGCCGAGACAGGAGTTCGTGGAGATCCTCAACCTGGGCGCCACGGCGGTGGAGCTCGAAGGCTGGTGGATCACCGACGATCCCGGCCGCCAGGGAGATCCCCTGCCGCCAGTTTCCCTGGCCCCGGGCGCCGTGGGCCTCGTGGTCCCCTCGGGCTACGATCCCCAGGGGGGCGCGGACCCCGCGCCGGCCCCGGCGGCGGTGTTGATTTCTCTGCAGAGCGGCACCCTCGGCTCGGGGGGCCTGTCCAACAGCGGCGAGCCGGTGTTGCTGCTCACCCCGCAGGGCCAGGTGGCCTCGGCCTACGGGGGCCAGCCCGACTCCGGCGCTACGCCGGCAAACGGCCAGAGCGTGCGGCGCAGCCTCGGCGGCGGCTGCGCCGAGCGTGGCCCCTGGGAGCTTCACCCCGACGGCACCAGCTCCCCCGGGCGCGTGCCGTGACGGCGCGGGCGGGCTCAATCACGGTGCTCGATGCTCATCGGGGGGGCCATGCGTCCACCGAGGGTCTGCGCTACACTGTGTTCGACGGGCGCTCGTCGGCAGGCTCAGCAGGCTCAGCAGGCTCAGCAGGCTCGGCAGGCTCGGCAGGCTCGAGGCGCAATGGGAGCGGAGTGCGGATGGACCGGACGCGTGCGCCCGTCGGACCGAGGGACCAGGCCATGGCCAGAAAAGACGAGCCGTTCAACAACCCCTTCGCCGAGGCCGGGGCCTGGTTGCGCAAGAGCCTGCGCAAGCAACGCCAGGCGGCGCGGCGAAAGCGATCCGCGCGCGAGAAGCCCGCCGGGTCCTCCCCGCCGGAGAAGCCGACCGCTTCGGCCCCGCTGCCCGGAGCGCCGCACGAGGACCTGGACCCAGGCACGGATCGGGACCAGGAGGCCTTCGAGCGCGCCATGGCCGATGTGCGCCCCCTGCAGGCGCCGCGGCGGGTGGGCGCGCCGCGGGCGGGGCAGCCCCGGGTGCGGCCGGTGGCGGCCGAGCAGGACGCGGAGGCCCACGCCCGACTGGCAGACCTGGTCTCGGGGGTGGGACGCTTCGACATCGCCGACACCCCGGAGTTCGTCGAAGGGCTGGCCCCGGGCGTGGATCGGCGGCTGCTGCGGCGACTGCGGCGCGGGAGCTTCTCGGTGCAAAGCCACCTGGATCTGCATGGCCTGAGCCGCGCCGAGGCCCGCGAGGAGGTGGTGCGCTTCATCGGCGAGAGCCGGGCCCGGGGCTGGCGTTGCGTGCTGCTCGTCCACGGCCGGGGACGCAATTCCAAGGACCAAATGCCGGTGCTCAAGCCCGCCCTGGTGTCGTGGCTGAGCCGGGGGAGCATCGGGCGCCAGGTGCTGGCCTTCGTCACCGCCCGCCCCGCGGACGGGGGCGCGGGGGCGCTGTACGTGCTGCTGCGGAGGTAGCGTGGCCCATCCCCCCTGCTGCCGATGCGGCGCGCGGGGGGCGTCGTAGGCCCCGGTCACGAATGAGGTGTCCAGTTCGTCCAGTTCAGGGCGCCGAGGCGCCCGGCTGGCAAGGCGCGAAGAGGGCGAATA
>CAYFWA010000044.1:9238-19009 GCA_964346625.1 uncultured Myxococcales bacterium | reverse complement strand
GCCGGGCGCCTCGACGCCCTGACTTGCAGACCTTATTTTGACCCGCTCCCTTACCTGCCCATTCCCCCGCGGGGACGCGGGGGAATGGGCAGGTTGCGGGGGGAGTGATAGTGAGCCCAGAAGGAATCGAACCTTCAACCTCCGGATTAAGAGTCCGCTGCTCTGCCAATTGAGCTATGGGCCCACAGCGTGGGGTCTGGTGCGCGCCCGGGGTGACTCGAACACCCGACCTGCGGATTCGAAGTCCGACGCTCTATCCAACTGAGCTACGGGCGCACAACGTGCAACTCGATCGAGCGGGCCGCGTCGATGGCATCGACGGCGAAGACGAAGACGAAGACACGTGAGTTGGCCCGGCCTCGACGATGGCGTGTGATACTCAACCCGACCGGCACTGTCAAGCCGAAAACGTCGGCCCAAGCGGGCGAAGCCTGGACAGCGGCCCAGGCTCCGCGGGGGCGGGCGATCACCGCCCCGTCCAAAGCTCGTAACCCCTCGAACAGTAAACGGTTCAGCAGATCCGCAGCGCGGGGAGGCGGTGGGCTGGGGCTACGCCGTTGACGAAAGCTCTCGCCCTGTGCTTTACTATGCGAAGAGGTCGGGTCGTTTTTTTAACACTGTTTCCCGCAAGTTCAGAGGTCCGAAATGAAAAACTGGCTGATCCGGCGGTGGGCACTGGGTGCCCTAGTGCTGTTCGTCTGCTCCACGGGGTGTGACTCCGCAGGGTGCGACATTCTCGAGCCCATGCCCAACGACAACGAGGTGCCCAAGAGCCAGACCATCGAGGGTGGCATGCAGACCCGGGTCACCCCGGGGGGGCTCGACAAGATCTCGTCGGTGATCCCCGGCATGGTCCAAGACCTGCTGGGCAACGGGATCACCGTCATCCCCGAGAGCCACAACGACTGGGGAGGCACCACGGCCAGCCTCGACTTCTGGATGTGCCCCGGCGGCTGTGACGTGCTGGTGGCCATCCCGCAAGACGGGATCTCGGTGACGTCCAACGGGCAGATGCTCGAGATCGATCTGACGCTACAGCTCCAGTTCACGCTGAATTTCCGGGCGCGGGTGGAGATCTTCGGCGTGGACATCGCCGACGTCACCTGCGGGGTGCAGATCGAGTCGTGGGACGAGCCGCTGCACTTCACGGTGGGCATCGAGCCCTACATCCGGGAGTCCGACGGGGAGCTGCGGCTGCGCCTGGTGCAGCTTTCGAACCTCGAGCTGGCCGGCATCACCTTCAGCATCGTCAACTGTGGGCTGGTGGGAGACTTCCTCGACACCTTCATGGACTACATCAACAACGTCTTCGACTGGCTCGACGCGGTGCTGGGCAACGCCATCACCGAGTTCATCGTGAACCAGTGGATCCTGCCGCTGATGCAGGACTTCGTGGACGGGCTGCTGCCCGATCCCCTGGGGCTCGAGGGTCAGTTCGACGTGGGCTCGCTGCTGTCGGAGTTTTCCCCGGGCGCCGAGGGAATCCTGGAGCTGCGGATGACTCCCGGCGGCTACGTGAATTTGCTGGGCAACGGCATGAGCCTGGGGGTGATCACCGGGGTGAACTCGGACTACGATCCCGAGACCCGCGGCAGCGGCCTGGTGGACCCGCAGTATGGCGTGCGGGCGCACTCGGAGAACCACCCGAAGATGCCCCCCCTCACCACCGCGGACCTGTCGGTGCTCAACGGCGGCATGCCGCTGCACACCACGCGCCAGACCTACACCAAGGCCGTGGCCAACGAGCTCAACGGGGTCAACGACTCGGCGAGCCTGGACTACCGCAACCCGCAGAGCCCGCTCGTGGGCCAGACGGCGGACCTCGGCCTGGGGATCTCCGAGTCCTTCATGGACCTGCTGGGCTTCCACCTGCTCAACTCGGGGGCGCTGTGTCTCGAGATCGGCACCAGCGAGGTGGACATGCTGACCGTGGGGCTGTTTTCCATCATGGTCAACTCCCTGGGCGACCTGGTGGACCCGGAGGTGGGCGACGCCCCCATGCGGCTGGTGATCCGGCCCCAGACCCCGATGGAGTTCGAGATCGGCAATCCCCACGACGAGAACAACCCCACCCCCCTGCTCGACCTGTACCTGCAGGACTTCCGCATCGACGTGTACGCCTTCAGCGAGGGCCGCTACGTGCGCGCCTTCACCATGGCGCTGGACATGCACATCGGGCTGAACCTCATGAGCGAGGTGATCGACGAGACGGTGTATCTCAAGCCCCTGATCGAGGACATCGACTCCCAGGACGTCACGGTGCGCATCCACAACAGCGAGCTCATCGGCGATCCGCCGGCCGAGCTGGAGACCCTGTTCCCCTCGGTGCTGTCCATGCTGATGCCCATGCTTACTGGCGCCCTGCCCGACATCGCGCTGCCGGAGCTAATGGGCATCAAGATGGCGGATCTGGAGTTCCGCCCCAACGACGACCAGACCATGATGCTCATTCTGGCGAGCCTGGCCACCCCGAGCCCGGTGCCGCCGCAGCCCGCCCCCCTGCTGCCGGTGCGCACCGACGCGCGGATCACCTCCGTGTACGTGCCCGCCCCCGAGCGGATGCGGGCCTCGCTGCTGGATCGGTCCGTGCCGCGGGCCGAAAAGGACGTGCCCGAGGTGCGCATCGCGGTGCAGGCCGACAACATCCCCGCCGGCCACCCGGTGCAGTGGCAGTACCGGCTCAACGGCGGCGCCTGGCGCGGCTTCCGCCCGGGCCCCGAGCTGGTGATCCGCGACGAGACCTTCTACTTCCAGGGCTGGCATCGCATCGACGTGCGCGGCCGGGTGCCGGGGTATCCGCGCAGCCTGGAGCGGGCGCCGCAGTCCTTCGACGTGCTCATCGACTCGGTGGCCCCGCTGCAGCGGGCCAAGGTGGACGGCGGGCGGCTGTATTTCGGCGGCTTCGACCTCGTCACGGCGCGCAGCGAGCTGGAGTTTTCCTACGAGCTGGAAGACGGGCGGTTCTCCACCTGGGCCCGGCGCGGCTCGCTTTCGCTGCCATACGCCCGAGCGCTGGCCGAGGCCCACGGCGGCGTGCTGCGCGTGCGGGCCCGCGACGAGGCGGGCAACGTCTCGGAGGCCGAGATCGGCGCGGAGCTGCTGGCGCTGCAGCCCACCATGCCCAAAGCGAGCGGCTGCGGCTGCGCCACCGGCGGCCGCGACGAGGCGCCGGTGGCGCTGGTGCTGGGGCTGCTGGGGCTGCTGGGGCTCGGGCGCCAGCGCCGGCGCCGGCGCCGGCGCCGCGAGCGCTCACGCCGCCCTTTTGACCGCGGCGCGGGCCTGACCGCCCTGCTGTTCCTCACCGGAGCCCTCGCGATGGGGGGCTGCGCCAAGAAGTCTCCCGGCAATCCCCCGGACGCCGGGCCCGCGCCCTGCGAGTCCGACGAGGACTGCGCCGCCCTGCAGTGCGAGGACGGCCAGATCCCGCTTTGCATCAGCGGCACCTGTGAGTGCATGCCCGACCTGGTATGGGGCAAGATCGGGCCCCACTGCTCGCACACCGAGTCCTTCGACACCATCATGGTGGCCGCCTACAACCAGCGCTACGGCGACCTGATGTACGCCACCATCCGCAAGGGGGACATCGGCTCCAACCCGGTGCTCGATCAGGACGACTGGACCTTCGTGGACGGCGTGCCCTGGGACGAGGAGCCGGACGTGCCCACCTCTGACATTCGGGGCGGCATCAAGGAAAAGGGCGACAACGTGGGCCGCTACACCTCCATCGGCGTGGTGGACGACTTTGGCAACCCGGCCATCGCCTACTACGACCTCACCCACGGCTCGCTGAAGCTGGCCCGCAAGGACGGCGAGAACTGGCACACCATCCTGGTGGACGACGGCGGCTCGTCGGAGGCCCCCGAGCTCGGCGACGCCGGGCGCTACACCGCCATGTCCATGCGGCCCTCGGACAAGGCCCCGGGCATCGTCTACTTCGTGCAGTACCTGCCCGGCTCGGACGAAACCCACCTCACCACCGAGATCCGGTTCGCCCAGGCCATCAGCGCCGCGCCCACGGGGCCGGCGGACTTCGAGTCCTACGTCATCGACGCGATGGAGATCGAGGTGCCCACCGACGAGGAGACCGGCGACCCGCTGCCCCCCGAGGACTGGCCGCTTTCGGACTGGCCCGCAGGCGTGGGCGTGACCGCGTCCATCGACCGGACCTCGGACGGGCGGCCGGTGGTGGTCTACTACGACTCGCTCAACGGCAACCTCAAGGCGGCAGAGTACAACGGCGCCAGCTTCGACGCTCCGGTGATCCTGGACGGAGAGGATCAGGGCACCGGCACCGACACCGGCAACGTGGGTCTGTTCCCGTCGGTGCGGGTGGATCCCGCCGATGACGCCGTGTGGCACGTGAGCTACATGGACGTGGGGCTGCGGCAGCTCCTGTATCAGGTCACCACCACCGCCGAGGCCTCGGCCATCGAGGTGGTGGATCACGGCCTGCGCCAGGAGACCAACGAGATCACCGGCTTGCCCATGCCCGTGCAGCATCTGGTGGGCTTCGACTCCCAGCTCGTGCTGGCGGGGAAGAAGGTGTTCATCGCCTATCAGGACGGCACCACCCACGAGCTGCGCTGGGCCGAGCGCGACCCGAGCAACCCCACCAACCCTTGGAGCACCCGGGCCATCGCCGGGGACGTGCCCCCGACGCTGAACGCCGACGGGGACTACGAGTACGAGGGGGCCTTCGGCTTTTACATCGGGCTTTCCAACGCCGAGTCCAACGTGGCCTACCTGTCGACCTTCGCCCTCAACGAGTGGGCCGTGTCCAACCTCGCCGGCGATCCGCCGGTCTACTACTGGGTGCAGATCTTCGCCGTCCAGCTCGGCGAGGGCTGATCCCCGCCGTGCCGCTCGGCGTGGGATGCGCCTCGGGTTGGCATTCCCGGACGTTGTCCGTCCCGAGGCGGCCTGCTATTGTTTTGTCATGGTGGAGTCGCTTCATCTCGACGGGCCTGCGGCGCGGATCCGGCCCTTGCGGCGCCGCGAGTACGACCGCCTGGTAGCCGACGGAGCGTTCGAAAACGAGCGCCTGGAGCTGCTGAGAGGACAGATCATCTCCATGAGCCCGCAGGGTGCGCGCCACGCGGCCGTGATCCGGAAGCTGAACATGCTCCTCGCTCCGGCCCTCGTCGGGCGCGCGGACGTCCAGATTCAGAGCCCGCTGGCACTCTCGGACGAGTCCGAGCCCGAGCCCGACGTGGCGGTGGTGGACCCAGGCGATTATGCCGACGACCATCCCCACACCGCACACCTGGTGATCGAGGTCGCCGAGAGCTCCCAGGACACGGATCGCAACGTCAAGACTCCGCTATACGCTGCCGCCGGCATCGCCGAGTACTGGATCGTGGATGTTCCCGCGCAGCACGTGGAGGTTTACCTGGAGCCGGCCGGGACCCTTTATCAGCGCAAGGCCACCTATCGGCGAGAGGACACCATCCAGCCCGCACGCTATCCGGAGCTGACCGTCCCGGTGGCCGACATCCTGCCGTAGCCACACATTTTTTTGGGGGTGCCTGAAGCCCCCCGGTCAAGCGTGGCGAGTTCTTAGCAGGAGCAGGAGCAAGGCCATGAGCGACACCTTCCGCGATCAGATTCTCGAGGGCATCCCCGACGAGCTGCCCTCCCCGCCGCCCGCGGAGCCGGGCATCGACCACGCGCCTCCGCGGCCGCAGGTGCTGTCGGAGGCCGAGCGACACCTGGCGCTGGAAAACGCCCTGCGCTACTTCCCGCCGCGCCACCACGCGACCCTGGCGCCGGAGTTCGCCCGGGAGCTCGCCACGGATGGCCGGATCTACATGCGGCGCTTTCGGCCCGCCTACCCCATGTACGCTCGCCCCATCGAGCAGTACCCGGCCCGCTGCCGCCAGGCCGCCGCCATCATGCTCATGATCCAGAACAACCTGGATCCGCGGGTGGCCCAGCACCCCTACGAGCTGATCACCTACGGGGGCAACGGCACGGTGTTTCAGAACTGGGCCCAGTACCGGCTCACCATGCGGTATCTGGCCCAGATTACCGCGAAGCAGACCCTGGTGATGTACTCGGGGCACCCGCTGGGCCTGTTTCCCTCGCACCCGGACGCGCCCCGGGTGGTGGTGACCAACGGCATGATGGTGCCGCACTACTCCACCCCCGAGGAGTACGACCGGTTGGCCGCGCTCGGGGTGACTGCCTACGGGCAGATGACCGCGGGCAGCTACATGTACATCGGCCCCCAGGGCATCGTCCACGGCACCACCCTCACGCTGCTCGGGGCGGGGCGGGTGTTTTGCGACCTGGGTCCGGACGAGGATCTTGCGGGCAAGCTGTACGTGACCTCGGGGCTGGGGGGCATGAGCGGCGCCCAGGGCAAGGCGGCCATGATCACCGGGGCGGTGAGCGTGATCGCCGAGATCAACCCCGCCGCCGCGAAAAAGCGCCACGACCAGGGCTGGGTGCACGACGTGGAGGCGGACCTCGACAAGGTGCTGCAGCGGATCGAGGCCGCGCGACGCACGGGCGAGCCTTTGGCGCTGGCCTATCTGGGCAACGTGGTGGACCTGTGGGAGCGGCTCGCCGAGGCGGGCACGGCCGTGGAGCTGGGCTCGGACCAGACCTCGCTGCACATCCCCTATACCGGCGGCTACTACCCGGCCGGGGTGCCCTTCGAGCGAGCCCGGGAGATGATGGCCTCCGATCCGGCGGGCTTTCGCGAGGCGGTGCGGGACTCGCTGGTGCGGCACGTGGCGGCGGTCAATCGGCTGGCCGATCGGGGCCTGGCCTTTTGGGACTACGGCAACGCCTTTTTGCTCGAGGCCTCGCGGGCCGGCGCGGCCGTGGCCGGGGACCGGCCCAGCGGCTTTCGGTATCCCTCCTACGTGGAAAACATCATGGGGCCGCTTTGCTTCGACTACGGCTTCGGCCCTTTTCGCTGGGTGTGCTGCTCGGGGGACCCCGCGGACCTGGCGCGCACCGACGCGCTCGCCGCCGAGGTGCTCACCGGGCAGGCCGCCGAGGCCCCGTCCGAGATCCAGGGCCAGCTCCGCGACAACCTGCGCTGGATCCACCAGGCGCAGCAGGCCGAGCTGGTGGTGGGCTCGCAGGCGCGCATCCTGTACGCCAACGAGCCCGGGCGCGTGGCCATCGCCCGGGCGTTCAACGACGCCATTCGCCAGGGGGTCCTCAAGGGACCGGTGGTGCTCGGCCGCGATCACCACGACGTGAGCGGCACGGACTCGCCGTTTCGCGAGACCGCCAACCTCTACGACGGCTCGCAGCTATGCGCGGACATGGCGGTGCAAAACGTCATCGGCGACGGGTTCCGGGGCGCCACCTGGGTGTCTTTGCACAACGGCGGGGGCGTGGGCTGGGGCGAGGCCGTAAACGGCGGCTTCGGCCTGGTGCTCGACGGCACCCCCGAGGCGGACCGGCGCCTTGAGGCCATGCTCTTTTGGGACGTCAACAACGGCATCGCCCGGCGGGCCTGGGCCCGCAACCCGGGCGCGGTGAGCGCCGCTCGGGCCGTGATGGACCGGGTGGCGGATCTCGAGGTGACCCTGCCCAATCGGGCCGACCCCGCCGTGGTGGCGTCGGCCCTGGGCTCCCGGTGAGGCTGGGCCTATTGACCGGACCCAAGGGGGTCGTTAGATTTCTCGTCGAGTCGCACGATCCGCGGCAGCGAGGCCGCGCCCACCGGGCGGAGCCCCTTCGGCCGGGCGAAGTGAAGCGGCGAAAACCGTAGCGGGAAGGTAACCAAAAGGATGTCATCCATGATCAAGGAACCGACGGTGCGCAAGGCGGTGGATCTGGCCATCGAGACCGAGGAGATCGGGATCAAGTTCTACCAGCGGGTGGCCAAGAAGTTCGAGGACAAGCCCGAGGTCGCCGAGACCTTCCGTCGCCTGTCGGACGACGAGAAGATCCACGCGGAACGATTCCGCAAGATCCTGGAACAGGAGACGCCCGAGGACGCGCCGCCGGTGTCCACCGAGCGCTACCGCCTCGAGTACCTGCGCGCCATCTCCCGCTCGGAGATCTTCAAGCGCGAGGAGATGGAAAACCTGCGCGAGAAGGTGGAGTCCATGGAGGACGCCCTGCAGCTCGCCATCGACCTCGAGAAGAACACGCTGCACCTGTATCTCGGGCTCCGGGACACGGTGGGGGAGCACGAGGCCCTCGACCAGATCATCGAGGAGGAGCGCAATCACATTGTGCGCATCTTCTCCATGCTGGAAAAGATCAAGGCCTGAGCGCAGGGCCTGAGCGCAGGGCCCGAGCCGAGCGCTGGGCCTGAGCGCGCGACGGACGTGGCGTGTCGCTCCCCCACGTTTCCGAAGCCGCCCCCGCCCCCCATTCGCACCGGCGCTCTCGCCGTCCGGACCCCCTTTGGGCGGCAGTCCCGATCCCGCGAAGCCCTCGGCAGGCGGGGGGCTCCCCGCAATGGCCAAAACGGACAAACCGGCTCCTGTTAATCTGATCGGTTCATTGTAGCAAGAATGGCTACAGGGGAGAATTCCGTCTCCAGGGTGTTGAGGATCGGCTCCAATTGGTACCAAGGTTGTCACTTTTGACTTTTGCAGCGTCAAAACCGGGAGTTGATTAGTCTCGGCTAACTTGAGCATTACAAATACAACCAACTGCATCAAAATTACAATATGTGAATGTGATGGCGGTATTATGTCCTATACTCGCGCTGTGATTCCTTGGCATATTTGCACCCCGCTTTTGCCCTTTTAGACGATATTGTTCAGCTATTCAGGGGGCAGGTTTTTCTTGACACGGTGCATCGCCCCTGATACCAAACCGGCAAGTTTTAGCTAGGGTATTCCGCTTGGATCCAGGCCCGGGCAATGCACGGGGCGTGGGCACGGGTTCGAGCCGGTGTCCGGCCCTCCGCGTCGGTGGGATCCGGACGGTTGAGGACGCGGTGAGTCTACAGGCGCATATCGAGGAGAAGCGCGAGGCCATCCTGCAGCGATGGATTCAGCGCATCCTCGACACCTATCCCGAGGATTCCGCTGCGTTTCTGCGCAAGCAAACCGATCGGTTCGCCAACCCCGTAGGACACGCCATCCGGATCGGAATGGGGGAGATGCTCGATGCCGTGGTGCAGGGGGCCGACCCCGAGTCCGTGGCCCAGCGCCTCGACGACCTCGTGCGCATCCGCGCGGTGCAGCACCTGAGCCCGGCGCGGGCGCTGGGGTTCATCTTCGAGCTCAAGGAGGCCCTCGCCGAGGAGCTGCGAGAGAAGCTCACCGACAGCGCCACGGCCGCGGAGCTGCGGCTCGTGGCGAAGCGGGTGGACGCCCTGGGATTGTTGAGCTTCGACATCTACACCCGCTGCCGCGAGCAGGTCTACGAGATCCGACTCGCCGAGCTGCGCAGTCAGCGCGTGGATGTCAAAGAGAGCATGCTGGCCAAGCAGGGCAAGTGGGAAAAGCTCGCTCAGCTACAAGACCAGAAGCGGGGGGCCGGCCAGCCCGTCACGCTGCAGGTGCTCCACAGCGACGCCGGCGTCTCGGCGGTGTCGGCCCAGGAATTCAACGGGGAGGCCGCCGCCGCGGTGGACCCGGCCGCTCCGCCCGCGGAGCCCTCTCCGCCCGAGGGAGGCGCTCCGCCCAACGAGCGAGACGAGTGAGACGAGTGAGACGAGTGAGACGAGCGAGACGAGCGAGACGAGTGAGACGAGCGAGACGAGCGAGACGAGTGAGACGAGTGAGACGAGTGAGACGAGTGAGACGAGTGAGACGAGTGATTAGACCCCGCGCGGGGCTCGGCACC